>NZ_JAIWJZ010000127.1:0-5601 GCF_020216105.1 Enterobacter sp. K16B | reverse complement strand
CGGGTAAGCGCAGCGCCACCCGGCAAGAAAGACAGGTCAATTGTTTATGTCAGGGGTTGTCATCAATGCCATGCCGTAAGCAGTTATCTGCTTACGGGTTTCGGATAGGTGATGATTTTCTGACAATCAGGCCGCTTTCACAGCCCTGATTTTTTTCGTGTCAGCCGCATCGGATTCTGGTTTATCCGCTGCAGCTGGGGCAGTGAGAGCGGGAAGCTTGCTGGTACGCAGAATATGCTGCACGGTCTCTTTCTGCTCTGCGAGATACAGGCCAAGATTTTCAGCCTGCGTTTCGTCCATCTGCATTCCGCTTTGCAACAGCCAGTCGGTGAACGCGTCGGCCATATCGAGCAGCTTGTCGTGAGCGTCAGCCTCTTTCTTACTGGCAAATGTCATTTTCTCTTCACCTTTTCTTACGACAACAAATTTTGTTTCAACAGCCATCGTGCACCTCGCTATACTGTATTTATATACAGTATAGCAGCTATGGATTGAAGTTGCAGCAAAATGTGTGTTACTGGCGCATCGACTGCGGTTCCGGGCCACCCATGCTGCGCCGCCATGCCCCAGGAGCCTGGCCATACTGACGCTTGAAGCTGCGGTTGAAGGACTGTTGGGAGTCAAAGCCCAGGGCGATGGCCACGTTCAGAATCGGTTCGTCGCTGTGGGTTAACCGTTCAACCGATTTTTGCAGCTTTCGCGCACGAATATACCCGGCGAGGGGATAGCCCGTATGTTCTTTAAACAGGCGCTGCAGGTGCCATTTTGAATAGCCGGATCGCCTGGCGACAGTCTCAATGTCCAGACGACTGTCCAGGTTGTTGTCGATCCAGTCGAGTAAATCGTGCATAAATGCGCCAGTGTTCATCTGATTACCCCCACGCAGCGTAGAAAAAGTATCTTTGTCTGTTGCATTTAAAGGTGGCGTGTTTTTCCGTTAATTGCAAGTTTTATTGTTGCATTTAAATCCCTGTCCGAAACGGGTCTTTTCACATCGACACAAATAGCACATAAAGTGCAACAATTATTCTTGCACTTAGTTAAGCGCCTTCCTACAATCGCCGCGATAGTGTACTCGCAACTGTTACAGTTTTGTGGCGATGAACGACACAAGTGGCCTTAAGCCAGCTACCGGACAAAGGAAGTGGCGCGGCGCCTCCCGCTGCGTCTTGCCCGGCAGCTACAATTACCGGAATAAAAATAATGAGCCTGCAAAAAACCTGGGGAAACGTTTATCTGAGCGCGCTGGGGGGGATGTTGATCTCCGCGCTGCTCGTCGGATGTGATAACAGCGTCGCGCAAAACGCCGCGCCACCCGCACCCACCGTCAGTGCTGCTGACGTGGTCGTGAAATCCATCAGCCAGTGGGATAGTTTTAACGGCCGGATTGAAGCGGTGGAAAGCGTTCAGCTGCGCCCGCGCGTCTCCGGCTACATTGATAAAGTGAATTACACCGACGGCCAGGAAGTGAAAAAGGGCGAGGTGCTGTTCACCATTGATGACCGAACCTACCGCGCCGCGCTGGAACAGGCGCAGGCGAACCTGGCGAGGGCCAAAACGCAGGCCAGCCTGGCGCAAAGTGAGGCTAACCGTACCGATAAGCTTATCGCTTCTCACCTGGTCTCCCGGGAAGAGTGGGAGCAGCGTCGCTCGGCCGCCGTTCAGGCGCAGGCCGACATTCGCGCCGCGCAGGCGGCAGTAGACGCAGCGCAGCTCAACCTGGACTTCACTAAAGTGACCGCGCCTATCGATGGCCGCGCCAGCCGGGCGTTGATCACCAGCGGTAATCTGGTCACCGCGGGCGATACCGCCAGCGTGCTCACCACGCTGGTCTCGCAGAAGACGGTTTACGTCTATTTCGATGTGGATGAGTCGACCTATCTTCACTATCAAAACCTCGCCCGCAGCGGACAGGGGGCGTCCAGCAATCATATGGCGCTGCCGGTTGAGATTGGCCTGACGGGCGAAGAAGGCTATCCCCATCAGGGCAAAGTGGATTTCCTGGACAACCAGCTCACGCCGAGTACCGGCACCATCCGCATGCGTGCGCTGCTGGATAACTCCCAACGTCAGTTCACACCGGGGCTGTTTGCCCGCGTACGCCTGCCGGGCAGCGCGGCATTCAAAGCCACGCTTATCGACGACAAAGCGGTGCTGACCGATCAGGATCGCAAATACGTCTACATCGTGGATAAAGAGGGGAAAGCCCAGCGCCGCGACATTACGCCGGGGCGTCTGGCAGACGGTTTACGCATCGTGCGGCAGGGGCTGAACCCTGGCGATAAAGTCATCGTCGAGGGTTTGCAAAAAGTGTTTATGCCGGGAATGCCGGTTAACGCCAAAACCGTTGCCATGACCGCCAGCGCCGCCCTCAACTGATCCCTTGACCTGAGAATCCAATCTATGGACTTTTCCCGCTTTTTCATCGACAGGCCGATTTTTGCCGCCGTCCTGTCGATTCTGATTTTTATCACAGGATTGATCGCCATCCCGCTGCTGCCGGTGAGCGAATATCCTGACGTCGTGCCGCCAAGCGTTCAGGTGCGCGCGGAGTACCCGGGCGCCAACCCGAAAGTGATTGCCGAGACCGTGGCGACGCCGCTGGAAGAGGCGATCAACGGCGTTGAGAATATGATGTACATGAAATCCGTCGCGGGCTCGGACGGCGTGCTGGTCACCACCGTGACCTTCCGTCCGGGGACTGACCCGGATCAGGCGCAGGTTCAGGTGCAAAACCGTGTCGCGCAGGCCGAGGCGCGTCTGCCGGAAGACGTGCGTCGTCTGGGCATTACCACCCAGAAACAGTCGCCGACGCTGACGCTGGTGGTGCATCTGTTTTCGCCCAACGGTAAGTACGACTCCCTGTACATGCGTAACTACGCCACCCTGAAGGTGAAGGATGAGCTGGCGCGTCTGCCTGGCGTGGGTCAGATCCAGATCTTCGGCTCGGGCGAATACGCGATGCGCATCTGGCTGGATCCGAATAAAGTGGCTGCGCGCGGGCTGACCGCCTCGGATGTGGTGACGGCGATGCAGGAGCAGAACGTTCAGGTGTCCGCCGGTCAGCTTGGCGCCGAGCCGCTGCCGAAAGAGAGCGATTTCCTGATCTCCATTAACGCCCAGGGCCGTCTGCATACTGAAGAAGAGTTTGGCAATATCGTTCTGAAAACCACGCAGGATGGTACGGTTGTCCGCCTGCGCGACGTGGCGCGAATTGAGATGGGCTCCGGCAGCTATGCGCTGCGTTCTCAGCTGAACAATAAAGACGCGGTCGGGATTGGTATCTTCCAGTCGCCGGGGGCGAACGCCATCGACTTGTCTAACGCGGTGCGCGCCAAAATGGACGAATTGTCCACGCGTTTCCCGGACGATATGAAGTGGGCGGCACCTTACGATCCGACGGTCTTTGTGCGTGATTCCATCCGGGCGGTCGTGCAAACGCTGCTGGAAGCGGTAGTGCTGGTCGTGCTGGTGGTGATTCTGTTCCTGCAAACCTGGCGTGCGTCGATCATTCCGCTGATCGCGGTGCCGGTGTCGGTGGTGGGTACCTTCAGCATCCTCTACCTGCTGGGCTTCTCGCTCAACACCCTGAGTTTGTTCGGGCTGGTATTGGCCATCGGTATCGTGGTGGATGACGCCATCGTGGTGGTGGAAAACGTCGAGCGAAATATTGAAGAGGGGCTTGCACCGCTTGCGGCGGCGCATCAGGCGATGCGTGAGGTCTCCGGGCCGATTATCGCGATTGCGCTGGTGCTGTGCGCGGTGTTTGTGCCGATGGCGTTTCTCTCGGGCGTGACCGGTCAGTTCTACAAGCAGTTTGCGGTGACGATCGCCATCTCCACGGTGATCTCCGCCATCAACTCGCTGACGCTCTCTCCGGCGCTGGCGGCCCTGCTGTTAAAACCGCACGGCGCGCCGAAAGATATGCCGACCCGGCTTATCGACCGACTGTTCGGCTGGCTTTTCCGTCCGTTTAACCGCTTCTTCCACCGCAGCTCGAACGGCTATCAGGGGCTGGTGGGTAAAACCCTCGGACGTCGCGGCGCGGTGTTTGCAGTCTATCTGCTGCTGCTCTGTGCGGCGGGCGTAATGTTTAAAGCGGTACCCGGCGGGTTTATTCCGACGCAGGACAAACTGTACCTGATTGGCGGCGTGAAAATGCCGGAAGGTTCTTCGCTGGCGCGCACCGACGCGGTGATCCGCAAAATGAGTGAAATCGGGATGAATACCGAAGGGGTGGACTATGCGGTGGCATTCCCGGGGCTGAATGCCCTGCAGTTCACCAACACGCCGAACACCGGGACGGTCTTCTTTGGCCTGAAGCCGTTCGACCAGCGTAAGCATTCCGCGGCGGAAATTAACGCGGAGATCAACGCGAAAATCGCGCAAATCCAGGAGGGCTTTGGCTTCTCCATCCTGCCGCCACCGATTTTAGGGCTGGGTCAGGGGTCGGGTTATTCCCTGTACATTCAGGATCGCGCCGGTCTGGGCTATGGTGCGCTGCAAAACGCGGTGAACACCATGTCCGGGGCGATTATGCAGACGCCGGGGATGCATTTCCCGATCTCAACCTACCAGGCAAACGTTCCGCAGCTGGACGTGCAGGTTGACCGTGATAAGGCGAAAGCGCAGGGCGTGTCGCTGACCGATCTTTTCGGGACGCTGCAAACCTATCTCGGCTCGTCGTACGTGAATGACTTTAACCAGTTCGGCCGTACCTGGCGCGTGATGGCGCAGGCGGACGGGCAGTTCCGCGACAGCGTGGAAGATATCGCGAACTTACGCACCCGCAATAGCCAGGGCGAAATGGTGCCGATTGGCAGTATGGTGAATATCACGACCACCTACGGGCCGGACCCGGTGATTCGCTACAATGGCTACCCGGCAGCGGATCTGATTGGCGATGCCGACCCGCGTGTGCTTTCGTCCACGCAGGCGATGACGCAGCTGGCGGGTATGTCTAAGCAGATCCTGCCAAACGGGATGAATATTGAATGGACGGACCTGAGCTTCCAGCAGGCCACGCAGGGCAATACGGCGCTGATCGTCTTCCCGGTCGCGGTACTGCTGGCGTTCCTGGTGCTGGCGGCGCTGTACGAAAGCTGGACGCTGCCGCTGGCGGTGATCCTCATCGTGCCGATGACGATGCTCTCCGCACTGTTTGGCGTCTGGCTGACCGGTGGCGATAACAACGTGTTCGTGCAGGTGGGGCTGGTGGTCCTGATGGGGCTGGCCTGTAAAAATGCCATTCTTATCGTGGAGTTTGCCCGCGAGCTGGAAATCCAGGGGAAAGGGATCATGGAGGCCGCGCTGGAGGCGTGCCGCCTGCGTTTACGCCCGATTGTGATGACCTCCATCGCCTTTATTGCCGGGACCATTCCGCTGATCCTCGGCCACGGCGCGGGGGCAGAAGTACGCGGCGTCACCGGGATCACCGTCTTCTCCGGGATGCTGGGCGTGACGCTGTTTGGCCTGTTCCTGACGCCGGTGTTCTACGTGACGCTGCGTAAGTTCGTGACGCGCGGGAAAAAAGAGGAAAGGGACGTTCTGCCAGCGCAAGGACGTTGCAGCTAATAAAAAACCGCCTTCACTGTGAAGGCG
>NZ_JAIWJZ010000013.1:0-30603 GCF_020216105.1 Enterobacter sp. K16B | reverse complement strand
TTTTTTTCGCAATAATACCCGCTTCGGAAGCATGGGTTTTAAGAATTCATATTACATTTCAATAATATAAATCATTTCGCTCAAAACTTATCCATTTTCTGTTCTCACTTCATCCTTATGTCACCTATGTTAATAAAACAGGAAAGATGTTGCCGTTTTCCAGGTTGAATTAACAAAAGCGTGTCTCAGATCAAGAAAATACTCCTATTTGGGGGGAGGAATCGTTGGCAAATCCTGTCAAAATAGGAGGGTTATTTTTTTTACTTCCGAAACGGACACGATTCAACAACATACATTTGACGGAAAGTCATGTACCCACCAGGGTTAAAGGGCACCAAATGTTAATGAGAATCGCTCGATGTAATTTAATGTGAAGAAACCTTTGTTAAAGTTGACAATAGGTTATAGAAAGGAGTAAAAAACCCCATCATTTTGCTGTCTACGTCTCATTTCTGACAGTTAGTGTAAGGTTATTTGTTCCTCCCCATGAATCGATGTGATGCCCATCTGCCAGCAAGAGCAGTGTCGTTGGTATCACTTTTGATGAGTAAGCAATGAGTATGTCAACATCCACAGAAGTCATCGCTCATCACTGGGCATTCGCAATCTTTCTTATTGTAGCCATTGGCCTGTGCTGCCTGATGTTAGTCGGCGGCTGGTTCCTGGGCGGTCGCGCCCGCGCAAGGCACAAAAACACACCTTTCGAATCAGGTATTGATTCGGTCGGTTCCGCTCGCTTACGCCTGTCTGCCAAGTTCTATCTGGTAGCCATGTTCTTCGTCATCTTCGACGTGGAAGCGCTTTACCTTTTCGCATGGTCAACCTCCATCCGCGAAAGTGGTTGGGTGGGCTTTGTCGAGGCCGCAATTTTCATTTTAGTGCTACTGGCCGGTCTGGTTTATCTGGTGCGTATTGGCGCGCTTGACTGGACGCCTGCGCGTTCACGTCGTGAACATATCAACCCGGAAAACAGTATCTCTAATCGTCAGCAGTAACAGCGAGGCAATAAGATGGATTATACGCTCACCCGCATAGATCCTAACGGTGAGAATGACCGTTACCCCCTGCAAAAACAGGAGATCGTAACCGACCCCCTGGAGCAAGAAGTCAATAAAAGCGTGTACATGGGCAAACTCGAGCATGCCATGCACGATATGGTCAACTGGGGTCGTAAGAACTCCATCTGGCCTTACAACTTTGGCCTTTCTTGCTGCTACGTTGAAATGGTGACGTCATTCACTGCGGTGCATGACGTTGCGCGTTTTGGGGCAGAGGTACTGCGTGCTTCCCCACGTCAGGCTGACCTGATGGTGGTCGCCGGTACCTGCTTTACCAAGATGGCACCTGTTATTCAGCGTCTTTATGACCAGATGCTGGAGCCAAAATGGGTTATCTCCATGGGCGCATGTGCAAACTCTGGCGGTATGTACGACATCTATTCTGTCGTGCAGGGTGTAGATAAGTTTATCCCAGTGGATGTCTACATCCCGGGTTGTCCGCCACGTCCGGAAGCTTACATGCAGGCGCTGATGCTGCTGCAGGAGTCTATCGGTAAAGAACGTCGCCCACTATCGTGGGTTGTTGGCGATCAGGGTGTGTATCGCGCGAACATGCAGTCTGAGCGCGAGCGTAAACGTGGTGAACGTATTGCCGTCACCAATCTGCGTACGCCTGACGAAATTTAATTTGCGCCTGTAGGCCTGGAGAACACCTTCGCATATCACTACTCAAATAGCGCGAAGCCAGGCTCAACAGTCACCACGGACCATTTGCAATGGTGAACAATATGACCGACTTAACCGCGCAAGAAGCCGCCTGGCAGACACGGGATCATCTGGATGACCCAGTCATTGGCGAACTGCGCAACCGTTTTGGGCCGGATGCCTTTACTGTTCAGGCTACCCGCACCGGGGTACCCGTTGTTTGGGTGAAGCGTGAGCAATTGCTGGAAGTTGTCGATTTCCTCAAGAAATTGCCAAAACCGTACGTCATGCTGTTTGACTTACACGGCATGGATGAACGTCTGCGTACCCACCGCCAGGGTCTCCCTGCTGCGGATTTTTCCGTTTTCTACCACCTGATCTCAATAGACCGTAATACGGATATCATGCTCAAGGTGGCATTGTCTGAAAACGACATGCATCTGCCGACGCTCACCAAACTTTTCCCGAACGCCAACTGGTATGAGCGTGAAACCTGGGAAATGTTCGGCATGACCTTCGACGGTCACCCGCATCTGACGCGCATCATGATGCCGCAGACCTGGACCGGCCACCCGCTGCGTAAAGACTACCCGGCACGTGCTACTGAATTCGACCCGTTTGAGCTGACCAAAGCCAAGCAGGATCTGGAGATGGAAGCCCTGACCTTCAAGCCAGAAGACTGGGGCATGAAGCGCGGTACCGACAACGAGGACTTCATGTTCCTCAACCTCGGTCCGAACCACCCGTCTGCGCACGGTGCCTTCCGTATCATTCTTCAGCTTGATGGCGAAGAGATTGTCGACTGTGTTCCTGACATCGGCTACCACCACCGTGGTGCTGAGAAGATGGGCGAGCGTCAATCCTGGCACAGCTACATTCCGTATACCGACCGTATCGAGTACCTCGGCGGCTGCGTAAACGAGATGCCATACGTGCTGGCCGTTGAGAAACTGGCAGGTATTACCGTACCGGATCGCGTTAACGTCATCCGCGTGATGCTGTCAGAACTGTTCCGCATTAACAGCCACCTGCTGTATATCTCCACCTTCATTCAGGACGTCGGCGCGATGACCCCGGTCTTCTTCGCCTTTACCGACCGTCAGAAAATCTACGATCTGGTGGAAGCGATTACCGGTTTCCGTATGCACCCTGCCTGGTTCCGTATCGGCGGTGTGGCACACGATCTGCCGCGTGGTTGGGATCGACTGCTGCGTGAGTTCCTCGACTGGATGCCAAAACGTCTGGCCTCCTATGAGAAAGCCGCGCTGCGTAACACCATCCTGAAAGGGCGTTCCCAGGGCGTTGCGGCCTACGGCGCGAAAGAAGCGCTGGAGTGGGGGACAACAGGTGCGGGTCTGCGTGCGACCGGTATTAATTTCGACGTGCGTAAAGCGCGTCCTTACTCTGGCTACGAGAACTTCGACTTTGAAGTCCCGGTGGGCGGCGGTGTTTCCGACTGCTACACCCGCGTGATGCTGAAAGTGGAAGAGCTGCGTCAGAGTCTGCGCATCCTTGAGCAGTGCCTCAACAACATGCCGGAAGGCCCGTTCAAAGCGGATCACCCGCTGACCACGCCGCCACCGAAAGAGCGCACGCTGCAACATATCGAAACCCTGATCACCCACTTCCTGCAGGTTTCCTGGGGTCCGGTCATGCCGGCGCAAGAATCCTTCCAGATGATTGAAGCGACCAAGGGTATTAACAGTTACTACCTGACCAGCGACGGCAGCACCATGAGCTACCGTACCCGTGTGCGTACGCCAAGCTTCGCGCACCTGCAGCAGATCCCTTCCGCCATTCGCGGCAGTCTGGTCTCCGACCTGATTGTGTATCTGGGTAGTATCGATTTTGTTATGTCAGATGTGGACCGCTAATTATGCACGAGAATCAACAACCACAAACCGAGGCTTTTGAGCTGAGTGAAGCAGAGCGTGCCGCCATCGAGCACGAGATGCACCACTACGAAGACCCGCGTGCGGCGTCCATTGAAGCGCTGAAAATCGTACAGAAACAGCGTGGTTGGGTGCCGGATGGGGCGATCTATGCGATTGCAGAAGTGCTGGGTATTCCGGCAAGTGACGTAGAAGGCGTAGCTACGTTCTACAGCCAGATCTTCCGTCAGCCGGTAGGCCGCCATGTGATCCGCTACTGCGACAGCGTTGTCTGTCACATTACCGGTTATCAGGGCATTCAGGCTGCCATTGAGAAGAAACTCAATATCAAGCCGGGCCAGACCACCTTTGATGGTCGCTTTACTCTGCTGCCAACCTGCTGCCTGGGTAACTGCGACAAGGGGCCGACCATGATGATTGATGAGGACACTCACAGCCATCTGACGCCGGAAGCGATTCCTGACCTGCTGGAGCAGTACAAATGAAAACTGTAATTCGTACTGCTGAAACCCATCCGCTGACCTGGCGTCTGCGCGATGATAAACAGCCGGTATGGCTCGACGAATACCAGAGCAAAAACGGCTATGCCGGTGCGCGTAAAGCCCTCGGCGGCATGGCGCCGGACGACATCGTTAACGCGGTGAAAGAGTCGGGTCTGAAAGGCCGCGGCGGCGCGGGCTTCTCCACCGGCCTGAAGTGGAGCCTGATGCCGAAAGACGAATCCATGAACATTCGTTACCTGCTGTGTAACGCCGATGAAATGGAACCGGGCACCTATAAAGACCGCCTGCTGATGGAGCAGCTGCCGCACCTGCTGGTGGAAGGCATGCTGATCTCCGCGTTTGCGCTGAAAGCGTACCGTGGTTACATCTTCCTGCGCGGTGAGTACATCGAAGCAGCAGAAAACCTGCGTCGCGCGATTGCGGAAGCCACCGAAGCGGGCCTGCTTGGCAAAAACATTCTGGGCACTGGTTTTGACTTCGAGCTCTTCGTGCACACCGGTGCCGGGCGTTATATCTGCGGTGAAGAGACCGCGCTGATTAACTCCCTGGAAGGCCGCCGTGCGAACCCGCGTTCCAAGCCGCCATTCCCGGCAAGCTCCGGCGTATGGGGTAAGCCGACCTGCGTAAACAACGTCGAAACCCTGTGTAACGTTCCGGCAATCCTCGCCAACGGCGTGGAGTGGTATCAGGGCATCTCCTCAAGCAAAGATGCTGGTACCAAGCTGATGGGCTTCTCCGGCCGCGTGAAAAATCCTGGCGTCTGGGAGCTGCCGTTCGGTACCACCGCACGTGAAATTCTTGAAGACTACGCTGGCGGCATGCGCGATGGCCTGAAATTCAAAGCCTGGCAGCCGGGTGGGGCAGGGACAGACTTCCTGACCGAAGCGCACCTTGACCTGCCGATGGAATTCGAAAGCATTGGTAAAGCAGGCAGCCGTCTGGGCACGGCGCTGGCGATGGCCGTCGACCACGAGATCGGCATGGTATCGCTGGTGCGTAACCTGGAAGAGTTCTTCGCCCGTGAGTCCTGCGGCTGGTGTACACCTTGCCGTGATGGTCTGCCGTGGAGCGTGAAGATACTGCGTGCAATCGAACGTGGCGAAGGCCAGCCTGGCGATATCGAGACACTTGAGCAACTGTGTCGATTCTTAGGTCCGGGCAAAACCTTCTGTGCCCACGCACCAGGTGCTGTCGAACCGCTGCAGAGCGCGATTAAATATTTCCGCGACGAATTCGAAGCAGGCATCAAGCAGCCGTTCAGCAATACCCATGCGATTAATGGGATTCAGCCGAACCTGCTGAAAGCGCGCTGGTAACGACAAGAATTTTGATTAACGCTCGGTTTCGACTGAGCCAACTGGAAGCATGCTAATGGCTACGATTCATGTAGACGGCAAAGAATATGAGGTCAACGGGGCGGACAACCTGCTGGAAGCTTGTCTGTCGCTCGGCCTTGATATTCCGTATTTTTGCTGGCATCCGGCGCTGGGCAGCGTCGGTGCTTGCCGCCAGTGTGCGGTGAAGCAATATCAAAACGCGGAAGACACGCGTGGTCGCCTGGTGATGTCCTGTATGACGCCAGCCACCGAAGGCACCTTTATTTCGATTGATGACGAAGAAGCCAAACAGTTCCGCGAAAGCGTTGTGGAATGGTTGATGACCAACCACCCGCACGACTGTCCGGTCTGTGAAGAGGGCGGTAACTGCCACCTTCAGGATATGACCGTAATGACCGGTCACAGCTTCCGTCGCTATCGCTTTACCAAGCGTACCCACCGTAACCAGGATCTGGGGCCGTTCATCTCTCACGAAATGAACCGCTGCATCGCCTGCTACCGCTGCGTGCGTTACTACAAAGACTACGCAGACGGTCAGGATCTGGGCGTCTATGGTGCGCATGACAACGTTTACTTCGGTCGTCCGGAGGACGGGGTGCTTGAGAGCGAATTCTCCGGTAACCTGGTGGAAATCTGCCCGACCGGCGTGTTCACCGACAAAACCCACTCCGAGCGTTACAACCGTAAATGGGACATGCAGTTTGCGCCAAGCATCTGCCAGCAGTGTTCGCTGGGCTGTAACACCAGCCCGGGTGAGCGCTACGGCGAGCTGCGTCGTATCGAAAACCGTTACAACGGTACCGTTAACCACTACTTCCTGTGCGACCGCGGTCGTTTCGGCTATGGCTATGTGAACCTGAAAGACCGTCCGCGTCAGCCGGTTCAGCGCCGTGGCGATGACTTCATTACCCTGAACGCTGAACAGGCGATGCAGGGCGCGGCAGACATTCTGCGCCAGTCGAAGAAAGTGATCGGTATCGGCTCCCCGCGCGCCAGCATCGAAAGCAACTTCGCGCTGCGCGAGCTGGTGGGTGCGGAAAACTTCTATACCGGTATCGCCCAGGGCGAGCAGGAACGTCTGCAGCTGGTACTGAAAGTGCTGCGTGAAGGCGGTATTCATACCCCTGCGCTGCGTGAAATCGAATCCTATGATGCGGTCCTGGTGCTGGGTGAAGATCTGACGCAGACCGGCGCTCGTGCGGCTCTGGCGGTTCGTCAGGCGGTGAAAGGTAAAGCCCGTGAAATGGCAGCGGCACAGAAAGTGGCTGACTGGCAGATTGCGGCAATTCTCAACATCGGCCAGCGCGCGAAGCATCCTCTGTTTGTGACGAACGTAGACAATACCCGTCTGGACGATATCGCGGCGTGGACCTACTGCGCACCGGTTGAAGATCAGGCGCGTCTTGGCTTTGCCATTGCCCACGCGCTGGACAGCAACTCCCCAGCCGTTGAACTGGATCGTGACCTGCAAAACAAGGTCGACGTGATTGTTCAGGCGCTGGCGGGTGCGAAGAAACCTCTGATTATTTCCGGGACTAACGCCGGAAGCGCCGAGATCATTCAGGCTGCAGCGAACGTTGCCAAAGCCCTGAAAGGCCGCGGTGCCGACGTTGGTGTGACCATGATTGCCCGTGCGGTAAACAGCATCGGTCTGGGTATGATTGGCGGCGGCTCGCTGGAAGAAGCGTTAAGCGAACTGGAATCCGGTGCCGCTGACGCCGTTGTGGTGCTGGAAAACGATCTGCATCGCCACGCTTCTGCCGCACGCGTAGACGCCGCGCTCTCTAAAGCGCCGCTGGTGATGGTTATCGACCATCAGCGCACCGCGATTATGGATAAAGCGCACCTGGTGCTCTCTGCGGCAAGCTTCGCAGAAAGCGACGGTACCGTTATCAACAACGAAGGCCGCGCGCAGCGTTTCTTCCAGGTTTACGACCCGGCATATTACGACAGCAACACCGTGATGCTGGAAAGCTGGCGCTGGCTGCACTCCCTGCACAGCACCGTGCAGAGCCGTGAAGTGGACTGGACGCAGCTTGACCACGTTATCGACGCGGTGGTGGAAAAACTGCCTCAGCTGGCAGGCATTAAAGATGCCGCACCTGAAGCAAGCTTCCGTATTCGCGGCCAGAAACTGGCGCGTGAACCGCACCGTTACAGCGGTCGTACCGCAATGCGTGCCAATATCAGCGTACACGAACCGCGCCAGCCGCAGGATAAAGACACCATGTTCGCCTTCTCAATGGAAGGGAACAACCAGCCGTCTGCGCCGCGTTCACAGATCCCATTCGCATGGGCTCCGGGCTGGAACTCCCCGCAGGCATGGAACAAGTTCCAGGCTGAAGTGGGCGGTTCACTGCGCCACGGAGATCCGGGCGTGCGTCTGATTGAAGCCTCTGAAACCGGTCTGGACTTCTTCACCACCGTGCCGGCGAGCTTCCAGGCGCAGGACGGTAGCTGGCGTATCGCCCCTTACTACCATCTGTTCGGTAGTGACGAGCTGTCCCAGCGTTCTCCGGTCCTCCAGACCCGTATGCCGCAGCCGTACATCAAGCTCAACCCGGCGGACGCCGCAAAGCTTGGCGTCAACGCGGGTGCGAACATTGCCTTCAGCTACGACGGCCAGACTATCAGCCTGCCGCTGATTATCTCGGAAAGTCTGACTGCAGGGCAGGTGGGTCTGCCGATGGGTATGCCTGGCATCGCGCCGGTTCTGGCGGGTGCGCGTCTTGATAATCTGCAGGAGGCAAAAGCATGAGTTGGTTAACGCCGGATCTTATCGACATCCTGCTGAGCATTCTGAAAGCGATTGTTATCCTGCTGGTGGTGGTCACCTGCGGCGCGTTCATGAGCTTTGGTGAACGTCGTCTGCTCGGTCTGTTCCAGAACCGTTACGGACCGAACCGCGTGGGCTGGGGTGGATCACTCCAGCTGGTCGCGGACATGATCAAGATGTTCTTTAAAGAGGACTGGATCCCGCGCTTCTCGGACCGCGTGATCTTTACTCTGGCACCGATGATCGCCTTCACCTCGCTGCTGCTGGCATTTGCTATCGTTCCGGTCAGCCCGACCTGGGTAGTGGCTGACCTGAACATCGGCATTCTGTTCTTCCTGATGATGGCAGGCCTCGCGGTTTACGCGGTGCTGTTCGCAGGCTGGTCCAGTAACAACAAATACTCGCTGCTGGGTGCGATGCGTGCGTCTGCGCAGACGCTGAGCTACGAAGTGTTCCTGGGTCTCTCCCTGATGGGCGTGGTGGCGCAGGCCGGTTCATTCAACATGACCGACATCGTCAACAACCAGGCTGACATCTGGAACGTTATTCCGCAGTTCTTTGGGTTTATTACCTTTGCTATCGCGGGCGTGGCGGTGTGTCACCGTCACCCGTTTGACCAGCCAGAAGCCGAACAGGAACTGGCCGACGGTTACCACATTGAATATTCCGGTATGAAATTCGGTCTGTTCTTCGTGGGCGAATACATCGGTATCGTCACCATTTCCGCGTTGATGGTAACGCTGTTCTTTGGTGGCTGGCATGGCCCGTTCTTACCGCCGTTCATCTGGTTCGCGCTGAAAACCGCGTTCTTCATGATGATGTTCATTTTGATTCGCGCAGCGTTACCGCGTCCGCGTTATGACCAGGTAATGTCCTTCGGCTGGAAAGTGTGCCTGCCGCTGACGCTCGTCAACTTGTTGGTAACGGCGGCTGTCATTCTCTGGCAGCAGCCATAAGGGGCTATAGACCATGACCTTAAAAGAATTACTGGTAGGCTTCGGCACTCAGGTACGCAGTATCTGGATGATCGGCCTGCACGCGTTTGCCAAACGCGAAACCCGGATGTACCCGGAAGAGCCGGTATATCTGCCGCCGCGCTACCGTGGCCGTATCGTGCTGACGCGCGACCCGGACGGTTCCGAGCGCTGCGTTGCCTGTAACCTGTGTGCGGTAGCGTGTCCGGTAGGCTGTATCTCTCTGCAGAAAGCAGAGACGGTAGATGGCCGCTGGTACCCTGAGTTCTTCCGCATCAACTTCTCACGCTGCATCTTCTGCGGTCTGTGTGAAGAAGCGTGCCCAACTACGGCGATTCAGCTGACTCCAGACTTTGAACTGGGTGAGTATAAGCGTCAGGACCTGGTGTACGAGAAAGAGGATCTGCTGATTTCCGGGCCGGGCAAATACCCGGAATATAACTTCTACCGGATGGCGGGTATGGCAATCGACGGCAAAGATAAGGGCGAAGCAGAGAACGAAGCTAAGCCTATCGACGTCAAGAGCCTGTTACCGTAAGGAGAGGGCAATGGAATTCGCTTTTTATATCTGTGGCCTTATCGCCATCCTGGCTACGCTGCGAGTGATTACGCACACCAATCCGGTGCATGCGCTGCTGTACTTAATCATTTCGCTGCTGGCCATTTCCGGGGTGTTCTTTGCGCTGGGCGCGCACTTCGCCGGTGCGCTGGAAATCATCGTCTACGCCGGGGCCATCATGGTGCTGTTCGTGTTCGTCGTGATGATGCTGAACCTGGGCGGCTCTGAAATCGAGCAGGAACGTCAGTGGTTAAAACCGCAGGTATGGATTGGCCCGGCAATTCTGTCGGCCATCATGCTGGTGGTGATTGTTTACGCCATTCTCGGCGTCAACGATCAGGGCATCGACGGTACGCCGATCGGCGCTAAAGAGGTCGGTATTACGCTCTTTGGCCCATACGTTCTGGCGGTTGAACTGGCCTCCATGCTGCTGCTGGCAGGTCTGGTTGTTGCCTTCCACGTTGGCCGCGAAGAGCGTGCTGGCGAGGTGCTGAGCAACCGCACTGACGACCGCGCGAAAAGAAAAACGGAGGAGCGCGCATGATCCCCTTAACACATGGACTGATCCTCGCTGCGATTTTATTCGTTCTGGGTCTGACGGGTCTGGTTATCCGCCGCAATCTGCTGTTTATGCTGATCGGTCTGGAAATCATGATTAACGCCTCTGCGCTGGCCTTCGTGGTCGCCGGAAGCTACTGGGGCCAGACCGATGGTCAGGTGATGTACATTCTCGCCATCAGCCTTGCGGCTGCTGAAGCGAGTATT
Source organism: Enterobacter sp. K16B (assembly GCF_020216105.1). Classification (NCBI taxonomy): domain Bacteria; kingdom Pseudomonadati; phylum Pseudomonadota; class Gammaproteobacteria; order Enterobacterales; family Enterobacteriaceae; genus Enterobacter; species Enterobacter sp. K16B. Next base: position 20,094 of record NZ_JAIWJZ010000013.1, on the reverse strand, counting down.
GGCCTGGCGCTGTTGCTGCAGCTCCATCGTCGCCGCCAGAATCTGAACATCGATTCAGTAAGTGAGTTGCGTGGATGAACATGCTTGCCTTAACCATTATTTTTCCGCTGATTGGCTTCGTGCTGCTGGCGTTTTCTCGCGGCCGCTGGTCTGAGAATCTGTCTGCGACCGTCGGCATGGGCTCTGTTGGTCTGGCCGCGCTGGTGACAGCGTATGCGGGTATCGACTTCTTTAACAACGGGCGTCAGCCCTTCAGCGTGCCGCTGTGGACCTGGATGTCGGTCGGTGATTTCAACATCGGTTTCAACCTGGTGCTGGATGGTCTCTCGCTGACCATGCTCTCCGTGGTCACCGGCGTCGGCTTCCTGATCCACATGTTCGCCTCCTGGTATATGCGCGGTGAAGAGGGGTACTCCCGCTTCTTCGCCTACACCAACCTGTTTATCGCCAGCATGGTGGTTCTGGTGCTGGCCGATAACCTGCTGCTGATGTATCTGGGCTGGGAAGGCGTGGGTCTGTGCTCATACCTGCTGATCGGTTTCTACTACACCGATCCGAAGAATGGCGCAGCGGCCATGAAAGCGTTCGTCGTGACCCGTGTGGGTGACGTCTTCCTCGCGTTCGCGCTGTTCATTCTCTATAACGAACTGGGCACGCTGAACTTCCGCGAGATGGTGGAACTGGCGCCGGCGCACTTCGCTGCAGGCAACAACATGCTGTGGTGGGCAACGCTGATGCTGCTGGGTGGTGCTGTGGGTAAATCCGCACAGCTGCCGTTGCAGACATGGCTGGCCGACGCGATGGCGGGTCCAACCCCTGTCTCCGCGCTGATCCACGCTGCGACCATGGTCACCGCCGGTGTCTACCTGATTGCACGTACCCATGGCCTGTTCCTGATGACCCCGGAAATTCTGCATCTGGTGGGGATCGTCGGTGCGGTCACGCTGGTGCTGGCAGGCTTTGCCGCGCTGGTGCAGACCGACATCAAACGCGTTCTTGCATACTCCACTATGAGCCAGATTGGTTACATGTTCCTGGCGCTGGGCGTTCAGGCGTGGGACGCGGCAATTTTCCACCTGATGACGCACGCGTTCTTTAAAGCGCTGCTGTTCCTCTCATCCGGTTCCGTCATTCTGGCCTGCCATCACGAGCAGAACATCTTCAAGATGGGCGGACTGCGTAAGTCCATCCCGCTGGTCTATGTCTGCTTCCTGGTGGGCGGCGCGGCGCTGGCGGCACTGCCGCTGATCACCGCGGGCTTCTTCAGTAAGGACGAAATCCTTGCGGGTGCCATGGCGAATGGTAATATCAATCTGATGGTTGCGGGTCTGGTCGGTGCGTTCATGACCTCCCTGTATACCTTCCGTATGATTTTCATCGTATTCCACGGTAAAGAACAAATTCACGCTCACGCAGGGAAGGGGATTACCCACCACCTGCCGCTGATTGTGCTGCTGGTCCTGTCCACCTTCGTTGGCGCGATGATTGTTCCGCCACTGCAGGGCGTACTGCCAGACACCACCGAGCTTGAGCATGGTCGCGTTCTGACGCTTGAAATCACCTCCGGTGTGGTCGCTATCGCGGGCATCCTGATCGCTGCATGGCTGTGGCTGGGTAAACGTACGCTGGTGACTGCCGTTGCCAACAGTGCGCCGGGCCGTCTGCTGGGCACCTGGTGGTACAACGCGTGGGGCTTCGACTGGCTGTACGACATGATCTTCGTGAAGCCGTTCCTGGGCATTGCGTGGCTGCTGAAGCGCGACCCACTGAACAGCCTGATGAATATCCCGGCGATCCTCTCCCGCTTTGCAGGTAAAGGCCTGCTGTACAGCGAGAACGGTTACCTGCGCTGGTATGTGGCGTCCATGAGCATCGGTGCGGTTGTCGTGCTGGCGCTGCTGATGGTGTTGCGTTGATCGTTAAGTGAATTTTATTCGAATTCGTTGAAAATCAGGCCCCTGCTGGGGGCCTTAAAAAGGAATGTAAATCGCCATGTTACTACCCTGGCTAATATTAATTCCCTTCATCGGCGGCTTCCTGTGCTGGCAGACTGAACGCTTTGGCGTGAAGATGCCGCGCTGGATCGCGCTGATCACCATGGGATTGACGCTCGCGCTTGGTCTGCAACTCTGGTTGCAGGGTGGCTACTCTCTGACCCAGTCTGCGGGCATTCCGCAGTGGCAGTCTGAGTTTATCCTGCCGTGGATCCCACGTTTCGGCATTACGATCCACCTGGCGATTGACGGTCTGTCGCTGCTGATGGTGGTGCTGACCGGTCTGCTCGGCGTTCTGGCGGTACTCTGCTCCTGGCGTGAAATCGAAAAATACCAGGGCTTCTTCCACCTGAACCTGATGTGGATTCTGGGCGGTGTTATCGGCGTGTTCCTGGCCATCGACATGTTCCTGTTCTTCTTCTTCTGGGAGATGATGCTGGTGCCGATGTACTTCCTGATCGCGCTGTGGGGCCATAAGGCGTCCGACGGTAAAACGCGTATCACGGCGGCCACCAAGTTCTTCATCTATACCCAGGCGAGTGGTCTGGTGATGCTGATTGCCATTCTGGCGCTGGTGTTTGTGCACCACAATGCGACCGGTGTCTGGACCTTCAACTACGAAGAGCTGCTGAAGACTCCGATGTCGCACGGCGTGGAATACCTGCTGATGCTGGGCTTCTTCATCGCCTTCGCGGTGAAAATGCCGGTGGTTCCTCTGCACGGCTGGCTGCCAGACGCGCACTCTCAGGCACCAACGGCGGGTTCCGTTGACCTGGCGGGCATCTTGCTGAAAACCGCGGCCTACGGCCTGCTGCGTTTCGCACTGCCGCTGTTCCCGAACGCCTCCGCTGAGTTCGCACCGATTGCCATGTGGCTGGGTGTGATCGGTATCTTCTACGGTGCCTGGATGGCGTTTACGCAGTACGACATCAAACGTCTGATTGCCTACACCTCCGTCTCCCACATGGGCTTCGTGCTGATTGCTATCTACACCGGCAGCCAGCTGGCGTACCAGGGCGCGGTGATCCAGATGATTGCGCACGGCCTGTCCGCAGCCGGTCTCTTCATCCTGTGTGGCCAGCTGTACGAACGTCTGCACACTCGCGACATGCGTATGATGGGCGGCCTGTGGAGCAAAATTAAATGGCTGCCCGCGCTGTCCATGTTCTTCGCAGTGGCCACCCTGGGGATGCCGGGCACCGGTAACTTCGTCGGCGAATTTATGATTCTGTTCGGCAGCTTCAAAGTGGTACCGGTGATTACCGTGATCTCCACCTTTGGTCTGGTGTTCGCTTCCGTGTACTCGCTGGCGATGCTGCACCGCGCTTACTTCGGTAAAGCGAAGAGCGAAATTGCTGCACAAGAACTGCCGGGGATGTCGCTGCGTGAGCTGTTCATCATCCTGCTGCTGGTCGTACTGCTGGTGTTGCTGGGCTTCTTCCCGCAGCCGATTCTGGATACCTCGCATAGCGCGATGGGTAACATCCAGCAGTGGTTTGTTAATTCTGCTTCTACTACAAGGCCGTAATTCGCCATGACAATAACTCCACAACAAGTGATCGCGCTGCTACCGCTGCTGATCGTCGGATTGACGGTGGTGGTTGTGATGCTCTCCATTGCGTGGCGACGCAATCACTTCCTGAATGCCACGCTGTCGGTCATCGGCCTGAACGCCGCGTTAGTCTCTCTCTGGTTTGTTGGCCAGGGTGGGGCGATGGACGTCACCCCGCTGATGCGCGTTGACGGTTACGCTATGCTGTATACCGGTCTGGTTCTGCTGGCGAGCCTGGCAACCTGTACCTTTGCGTACCCGTGGCTTGAAGGCTACAACGACAACAAAGAAGAGTTTTACCTGCTGGTTCTGATTGCCGCACTGGGCGGCATTCTGCTGGCGAACGCGAACCACCTGGCTGCGCTGTTCCTCGGCATTGAGCTGATCTCTCTGCCGCTGTTCGGTCTGATTGGTTACGCCTTCCGTCAGAAGCGCTCGCTGGAAGCAAGCATCAAGTACACCATCCTGTCTGCGGCGGCGTCCTCGTTCCTGCTGTTTGGTATTGCGCTGCTGTACGCACAGTCCGGTAATCTCTCCTTCATGGCGCTCGGCAAGAGCCTCGGCGACGGCATGCTGCATGAGCCGCTGCTGCTGGCGGGTCTGGGCATGATGATTGTTGGCCTTGGTTTCAAACTCTCTCTGGTTCCGTTCCACCTGTGGACGCCAGACGTCTACCAGGGTGCGCCAGCGCCGGTGTCTACCTTCCTGGCGACGGCGAGTAAAATCGCTATCTTCGGGGTGGTGATGCGTCTGTTCCTGTACGCACCGGTGGGCGACAGCGAAGCGGTTCGCGTGGTGCTGGGCATCATCGCGTTCGTCTCCATCATCTTCGGTAACCTGATGGCGCTGAGCCAGACCAATATCAAACGTCTGCTGGGTTACTCCTCTATCTCGCATCTGGGCTACCTGATGGTGGCGCTGATTGCACTGCAGAGCGGTGAGATGTCTATGGAAACCGTGGGCGTCTATCTGGCCGGTTATCTGTTCAGCAGCCTCGGCGCGTTCGGCGTGGTGAGCCTGATGTCCAGCCCGTACCGTGGCCCGGATGCCGATTCACTGTTCTCCTACCGTGGTCTGTTCTGGCACCGTCCGATCCTGTCCGCGGTGATGACGGTGATGATGCTCTCTCTGGCGGGTATCCCGATGACGCTGGGCTTTATTGGTAAGTTCTACGTGCTGGCCGTCGGTGTGCAGGCGCATCTGTGGTGGCTGACCGCGGGCGTGGTGATCGGCTCCGCGATTGGTCTGTACTACTACCTGCGTGTGGCCGTGAGTCTGTACCTGAGTGCTCCTCAGCAGCTCAACCGTGATGCCCCAACCAACTGGCAGTACAGCGCCGGCGGTATTGTGGTCCTCATCTCCGCACTGCTGGTACTGATCTTCGGTATCTATCCGCAGCCGCTGATTGATATCGTGCAGCGAGCGATGCCATTAATGTAAAAGCAAAAAACCCGCCTCGGCGGGTTTTTTATTGCCCAGCGGCGCTACGCTTGCAGGGCCTACGGGTTTTGTAGGTCGGGTAAGCGAAGCGCCACCCGACTAAGCCAGCTGTTTGCGGCTAATCAACGGCCCGTCAATTTTCTTCATCGAGCGGTCCAGCACTTCCTCAATCACCGATGACAGCTCGTTCAGCTCAAACTTCGCCACGTAACCGTCCGCCTTCACCTTACGAATATGATCTTCGTTGGCGTTGCCGGAAAGGGAGGAGTGGATCACCACCGGAATATCTTTCAGCAGCGGATCGGTTTTGATCTTACGCGTCAGCGTGAAACCGTCCATCTCCGGCATTTCGAGGTCGGTCAGTACCAGGGCAATCTTATCGGTAATCGGCACCCCTTCCGCCTGCGCCTGTGCCGCCAGCACGCCAATTTTCTCCCATGCGTCTTTACCGGTGATATGCAACTGCGCCGGAATTTCCATTGCCTGCAGACCCTTCTCCAGCATGGAGCGCGCCACTTTGGAATCTTCCGCGACAATCGCGACAGCGCCCGGCTTAATATGGAATTTGGTGGTCTTCAGATTGGTGGCATGAAGATCGTGGTTGGCCGGCGTGATGTCATACAGGATCTGCTCAACGTCCAGCACCATCGCCAGTTCGTTGGTATCCGTCTTCTCGTCAAGACACGCAATACTGGTGATGTAACGCCCGCTGACGGCGGTTTCCGCGGCGTGCACCTGCTTCCAGTCCAGACGCATGATGTTCTCAACCGATTCCACGGCGAACGCCTGCACGCTACGTGCATATTCGGTGATCAGCAGAATGTTCAGCCCGGTAGTGGGCTTACAGCCCGCCACGGCGGCCAGGTCAATCACCGGGATCACCTGATCGCGAATATTCACCATTCCCATCAGCGGTGATTTCATTCCTGCGGGTTTCGTGAACTCCGGCATCGGCACAATTTCACGCAGTTTAAAGACGTTAATGCCAAACAGCTCAGATTTATTTTCGTTAAGAGAGGTGCCGAGACGGAACAGCAACAGTTCAAAACGGTTCGACAGGGTCAGATTCGCCCTGTCATCAATATCTTTCTGGAAATTATCCATTCTACCCTCGAGAGAAATGCTGACCTTTTAATCGTTATCGGCATCCTGAGAGAAAAATGAAGGACTAAACGCTGACCTGAGCGAAATCTTCGGCCAGCTCACATTCCGGGAACAGCGCGCGACACTCTGCCAGCAGGCCTGCACATCCCCGTGCGTCGTAGCGTGAGCTGACATGGGTGATGATGAGCCTGCCGACACCTGCGTCACGGGCAAGCTGCGCCGCCTGTCGCGTTGAGCTATGGCCCCGGCTGTTGGCTTTTTCTTCCATCGCCGTTTCAAGCGTGGCTTCATGCACCATCACGTCCACGCCCTGCGCCAGGGTTAACGCTGCCGGGCAAGGGGCCGTGTCGCCAAAAATCGCCAGTTTTTTGCCGGGCTGCGGGGCGGCGAGATAATCCTGACCGTTGATGACGCGCCCATCCTCCAGCGTGACGGTCTCTCCGTGCTTCAGGCGCTGGAACAGCGGCCCGGGTTTGACGCCATCGGCCATTAGTGCGGCGGCATCCAGCGCGCCGGGTTTGTCATGCGCTTCAATGCGGTAGCCGTAGCACGCCACAGGATGATTGAGCGAGTGGGCGGTGACGTGATAATCCCCGTCATCGAAAACCAGACCATCGCTAATCTCAACGATTTCCAGCGGATAATCCGTCCACGACCCGCTCAGGCGCAGCGTGGTTTCAACAAATTCACGCACACCCGCAGGCCCGTAAATCGTCAGCGGGTTGGCGTTTCCGGCCATGGAGCGACTGCACAGTAGCCCGGGCAGGCCAAAAAGATGGTCGCCATGCAGGTGTGTGATAAAGATTTTATCCAGCTTGCCAGGGTGATAAGCGGTGCGTAACAGCTGATGCTGCGTCCCTTCGCCACAGTCAAACAGCCACAGCCCACCGCGGGTTGGGTGTTTAAGATCCAGCAGAATCGCCGTCACATTTCGTGAGCGGGTTGGCACGCCAGCGGACGTACCCAGAAAAATCAGTTCCATAACGCAATCAGCCCTTTGCCGAACGGGGAGGGGTTTAGTATAACGTGATGAACCCCAGGAAGGAGACTGACATGATCCAGTGGCAAGATTTACACCATAGTGAACTCACCGTTAATGCGCTGTATGCCCTGCTTAAACTGCGCTGTGAAGTGTTTGTGGTCGAACAGACCTGCCCGTATCAGGACATCGATGGCGATGATCTGGTCGGCGAAAACCGCCATATCCTCGGCTGGCGCGATAACGAGCTGGTGGCGTATGCGAGGATTCTGAAAAGCGAAGACGATATCGAGCCCGTGGTCATTGGCCGCGTCATCATCAGCGGTAGCGCGCGCGGTGAAAAACTGGGCTATCAGCTGATGGAAAAAACGCTGGCAGCGTGCCAGAAACAGTGGCCAGACAAGGCGTTATACCTGGGTGCGCAGGCACACCTTCAACCCTTCTATGGCCACTTTGGCTTCGTGCCGGTTACTGAAGTCTACGACGAAGATGGCATTCCCCACATTGGTATGGCGCGGGAAGCGAAGCAGGCGTAATGGCGAGTCGTTGGCTATAGTTAGCGGACTGGTGTACTAACATGGAGAAAAATATGTCATTTCAATCCTGGGATACCCGTATCGATGACGATCTGGCCTTACTGAGTGAAACGCTGGAAGAGGTGTTACGTTCCTCGGGCGACCCTGCCGATCAGAAATATATTGAGCTTAAAGCCCGTGCCGAACAGGCGCTGCATGAGGTTAAAAATCGCGTCAGCCACGCATCGGATACCTATTACTACCGCGCCAAAAAAGCGGTGTATCGTGCCGATGATTACGTGCATGAAAAACCGTGGCAGGGTATTGGCGTCGGGGCCGCCGTAGGGCTGGTACTCGGTCTGCTGTTAGCCCGCCGTTAGGCCGCTTAACCACTCCCTATACGTGGGTACTGATATTTCTGATGGTACCCCGTATACTAAGCGTTTTCACAGGGAGAGGTTCGCGTGCATTCGATTTCCACCGCGCTGGAACGTCTGCGTACTCAGCTTGCGCAAGCGTTACCCGCTATACCCGGTTTACGTCATTTCGACGTCTCTTTCCCGTTAAACGACGCTTTCGATCCGCTCGCCTGGCTGGGCGCGCAGCAGTGCTATCCTCAGTTTTACTGGCAACAGCGTAACGGCGATGAAGAGCTGGCAGCGCTGGGGGCGGTTACCCGGTTTTCTTCTCTGACAGAAGCCTCGCAGTTTTTACGCGCGCAGCACGCGGCAGGTGATACCCGCATTTGCGGCCTGAATGCGTTTAACCCGGAGCAGGGCAGTCTCTTTCTACCGCGCCTGCTCTGGCGACGTAGCGCGGGTCACGCCACGCTGCGCCTGCAGCTGTGGAGCGACAGTTCGCTGCAGGACGATGCCCTGGCCGCACGGGATTTCTTACAGCAGCTCCGTCCTGCAAAGCCTGTCCGCCCGCTCTCCGTTCAGGTTGAGCACGAAACCCATCAGCCGCAACAGCCCGAATGGCTGAGGCTGGTCCGCAAAGCGACAGACACCATCGCACGCGGTGATTTTGAAAAGGTTGTCCTCGCCCGCGCTACCGACCTGCAGTTTACACAGCGCGTTCATCCCGTCGCGCTGATGGCGGCCAGCCGCGCCCTGAATTTAAATTGCTTTCACTTCTGCATGGTATTCGACGCCAGCAACGCCTTTCTCGGCTCAACGCCCGAACGTCTCTGGCGGCGGCGCGGCAAGCTGCTGCGCACGGAAGCTCTGGCGGGTACGGTCGCCAGCCATCCCGATGATAAACAGGCGCAGCGCCTGGGGGAGTGGCTGCTGAATGATGATAAAAACCAGCGTGAAAATATGCTGGTCGTGGAAGATATTTGCCAGCGCCTTCAGCGTCATACGCAGACCCTTGAAGTACTGCCGCCTCAGGTGGTGCGCCTGCGTAAAGTGCAGCATTTGCGCCGCTGTATCTGGACCGAGCTAAAACAGGCCGATGATGAGCAGTGTCTGCACATGCTGCAGCCAACGGCGGCCGTTGCCGGATTACCGCGACAGCCAGCGCGCGAGTTTATCCAGAAGGTGGAGCCTTTTAACCGCGAGTGGTACGCCGGTTCGGCCGGGTATTTATCGCCTGACCAGAGTGAGTTCTGCGTGGCGCTGCGCTCCGCCCGCGTCCAGGAGGACTCCCTGCGTCTCTACGCCGGCGCTGGCATTGTCAGCGGGTCTGACCCGGAGCAGGAGTGGCAGGAGATTGAAAACAAAGCCGCCGGATTGCGCTCTCTGCTACTAAGGGATTAATACAGATTCGCGCAATCCCGATTCATATCAAAATTCCAGTTTTTTCTATTATTTATACTGTGTCGTATTCTTGATACCGGACAATCTCATGTCAGTAAGTTCTTTTAACCGACGCTGGGCGGCGGTGATCCTTGAAGCCCTGACGCGCCATGGCGTCAGGCACGTGTGTATTGCACCGGGTTCTCGCTCAACGCCGCTGACGCTGGCGGCTGCCGAAAACCGGGCCTTGATTCATCACACCCACTTCGATGAACGCGGCCTCGGTCATCTGGCGCTGGGTCTGGCGAAAGCCAGCAAAGAACCTGTGGCGGTGATTGTCACCTCCGGTACTGCGGTGGCAAACCTCTATCCGGCACTGATTGAAGCCGGGTTAACCGGTGAAAAGTTGATCCTGCTCACCGCCGACCGCCCCCCAGAACTTATCGACTGCGGCGCCAATCAGGCGATTCGTCAGCCGGGGCTCTTTTCTTCCCATCCTTCGCAGACGATATCGCTTCCTCGCCCCACTCAGGATATTCCGGCAAGCTGGCTGGTCTCTACCGTCGATCACGCCATGGAGACGTTGCGCGGCGGGGCGTTGCATATCAACTGCCCGTTTGCCGAGCCGCTGTACGGTGAAATGGACGACACGGGGCTTGAATGGCAGCACGCCCTGGGTAGCTGGTGGGAGAGTGAGAAACCATGGCTGCGCGAGCAGACGCATCTTGAAAGCGCCAAACAGCGGGACTGGTTCTTCTGGCGGCAGAAGCGCGGCGTGGTTGTCGCCGGGCGTATGAGCGCCGCGGAAGGCAAGCTGGTGGCCGAATGGGCGCAAACGCTCGGCTGGCCGCTGATTGGCGACGTGCTTTCCCAGACCGGTCAGCCGCTGCCGTGCGCCGACCTCTGGCTGGGTAATGCGAAAGCGGTCACCGAGCTGTCGCAGGCGCAGATTGTGGTCCAGCTTGGATCGAGTTTAACCGGCAAACGGTTACTGCAGTGGCAGGCGACCTGCACGCCCGAAGAGTACTGGCTGGTGGATGCGCTGGAAGGGCGGCTCGACCCGGCGCACCATCGTGGTCGTCGTCTGGTCAGCAGTATCGAAACCTGGCTGACGCTCCATCCGGCTGAAAAACGTAAACCCTGGGTGGTTTCCATCCCGGAACTCTCGCGCCAGGCGTGGGAACGAACAACGGCGCACTGTGAGGCATTTAGCGAAGCCGGGCTGGCGCACCGTATTCACCAGCTCCTGCCTGAACAGGGGCAACTGTTTGTCGGCAACAGCCTGGTCGTGCGTTTGATTGACGCCTTTTCACAGTTACCTGCTGGCTACCCGGTGTACAGCAACCGTGGCGCCAGCGGCATCGACGGGCTTATTTCGACAGCGGCGGGCGTGCAGCGCGCCAGCGCGAAATCGACGCTGGCCATCGTGGGCGATCTCTCCGCGCTCTACGATCTCAATGCGCTGGCGCTACTGCGTCAGGCGTCCGCCCCGTTCGTGCTGATGGTGGTAAACAACAACGGCGGGCAAATTTTCTCCCTGTTGCCCACGCCGCAGACCGAGCGCGAGCGATTCTATCTGATGCCGCAGAACGTGCAGTTTGAACACGCCGCAGCGATGTTCAGCCTGAAATATCATCGCCCGGAAAGCTGGGAGCAGCTGGGTGCCGCGCTAGCGACCGCCTGGAAACAGCCGGGTGCGACCCTGATTGAGCTGGTGGTGAACGAGGCTGACGGTGCGCAGGCGCTGCAAAGCCTGCTGGCGCAGGTGAGCCAGCTGTGATCCTCCCGGCAGTACAGCAGGCCGGTAAGCCAGGCTACCCCTGGTTGGTTTTTCTGCACGGCTTTTCCGGCGACAGCCGCGAGTGGCAGAAGGTGGGTGAAAAACTCAGCGACTATCCCCGGCTGTATCTCGATCTGCCGGGGCACGGCGGATCCCGGCAGGTTGGCGTGGCGGGGTTCGAAGAGATGAGCACATTACTCACCCGAACTTTAATTAGTTACAACATACTTAACTTCTGGCTCATCGGGTACTCCCTCGGCGGCCGCATTGCGATGTTCCACGCCTGCCAGCAGCCAAAGGGGTTGCTGGGCCTGATAGTTGAAGGCGGGCATCCGGGCTTGCAGGATGCCGAAGCGCGTCATACGCGCCTGGCATCGGACCGCAACTGGGCGAGACGTTTTCGCACCGAACCGCTGGATAAGGTATTCACTGACTGGTATCAACAGCCCGTTTTTGCCACCCTGACGGACACTCAGCGCGATGCGCTGATTACCTTGCGCAGCCAGAACAGCGGCGTGGCGCTGGCGATGATGCTCGAGGCGACGTCGCTGGCGGTGCAGCCCGATTTACGCGCCGCGCTTAGTGCACGCGATTTCGCTTTTGATTATCTCTGTGGCGAACGCGATGAGAAGTTTGCGGCCCTTGCCGCTGAACTGAACGCCGTTCGCCATCTCATTCCAAACGCCGGACACAACGCCCATCGGGAAAACCCCGAAGCGGTGAGCGCGAGTCTGGCTCAGATACTGCGTCTTCGAATAAAGGACACTCTATGATCTATCCTGATGAAAACATGCTCTATGCACCGGTTGAATGGCAAGACTGCTCCGAAGGCTATACCGACATTCGTTACCACAAATCCACCGACGGCATTGCCAAAATCACCATTAACCGTCCGCAGGTGCGTAACGCCTTCCGTCCGCTGACCGTTAAAGAGATGATTCAGGCCCTGGCGGATGCACGCTACGACGACAATATCGGCGTGATTATCCTGACCGGCGAAGGGGATAAGGCGTTCTGCTCCGGCGGCGATCAGAAAGTACGCGGTGACTACGGCGGATACCAGGACGATGCGGGCACGCACCACCTGAACGTGCTCGATTTCCAGCGTCAGATCCGCACCTGTCCAAAACCGGTGGTGGCGATGGTGGCAGGTTACTCCATCGGTGGCGGTCACGTGCTGCACATGATGTGTGACCTGACCATCGCCGCAGATAACGCCATCTTCGGCCAGACCGGTCCGAAAGTGGGATCCTTCGACGGCGGCTGGGGCGCCTCCTATATGGCACGCATCGTCGGGCAGAAAAAAGCCCGCGAAATCTGGTTCCTGTGCCGTCAGTACAACGCCCGGGAAGCGCTGGATATGGGGCTGGTCAATACCGTGGTCCCGATTGCCGACCTTGAAAAAGAGACCGTCCGCTGGTGTCGCGAAATGCTGCAAAACAGCCCCATGGCGCTGCGTTGCCTGAAAGCGGCCCTCAACGCCGACTGTGACGGCCAGGCAGGCCTGCAGGAGCTGGCGGGCAACGCCACCATGCTGTTCTACATGACCGAAGAGGGTCAGGAAGGGCGCAACGCGTTTAACGAAAAACGCCAGCCAGACTTCAGCAAATTCAAACGGAACCCGTAATGCGTCGCGCGCAGGTTTACCGCTGGCAGATACCGATGGACGCGGGCGTGGTGCTGCGTGAACGGCGGTTAAAAACCCGTGACGGCGTTTTCGTGCATCTGCAGCAGGGCGAGCGGGAAGGCTGGGGCGAGGTGTCGCCGCTGCCGGGCTTTAGCCTGGAGTCGCTGGAGGAAGCGCAGGCCGCGCTGGTGGCCTGGGCGGATGCCTGGCGCGAGGGGGCCAATCCACCGCTGCCGGACGTGCCTTCCGCCGCCTTTGGCATCAGCTGCGCGCTGGCGGAGCTCGACGGTAGCCTGCCGGAAGCTGCCGATTATCGCGCGGCGCCGCTCTGCACGGGCGATCCGGACGAACTCTTCGCGTTGCTCTCCGCCATGCCGGGTGAGAAGGTCGCAAAAATCAAAGTCGGCCTCTACGAAGCGGTACGCGACGGCATGGTGGCCAACCTGCTGCTGGAAGCGATCCCCGACCTTCGTCTGCGTCTGGATGCGAACCGCGCCTGGACGCCGCTGAAGGCGCAGCAGTTTGCAAAGTACGTCAACCTGGCATACCGCAGCCGCATTGCCTTTCTGGAAGAGCCGTGTAAAACCCGCGACGATTCGCGCGCGTTTGCCCGCGAAACGGGGATTGCCATCGCCTGGGATGAAAGCCTGCGCGAAGCGGATTTTGCCTTCGTTGCCGAGCCCGGCGTCAGCGCAGTGGTGATAAAACCGACCCTGACCGGCAGTCTGGCGAAGGTGCGCGAGCAGGTTGCAGCGGCGCACGCCGCAGGGCTGACGGCGGTGATCAGCTCCTCTATAGAATCCAGCCTTGGGCTGACGCAGCTGGCGCGTATTGCCGCCTGGTTAACGCCGGACACGGTGCCTGGCCTCGACACGCTGAACCTGATGCAGGCTCAGCTTATCCGCACGTGGCCGGGCAGTACGCTGCCGTGCCTGAATTCCGGGGCGCTGGAGCCGTTGTTATGAGTTTTGCCGACTGGCCCTGGCGTCACTGGTGCGTGCAGTTTGCGGATAAACCGGCCCTGAGACTGAACGACGAGGTGCTTACCTGGCAACAGCTGTGCGTCCGCGTCGACCGTCTCGCGGCGGGGTTTCACCAGCAGGGCGTGGCGGAGGGCGATGGCGTGCTGCTGCTGGCCCATAACCATCCGCAGACCCTGCTGGCGTGGCTGGCGCTGCTTAAGTGCGGGGCGCGTATCCTTCCCGTTAACCCGCAACTGCCGCGCCCGCTGCTGGAGGTGTTACTCCCGCAGATGACACTGCGTTTTGCGCTGGTGCTGGACGGTAGCTATGACGCTCTTCCTGCCCTGAGCATGCGCGATGGTGAAGGGGAACATCGCGTCGCGTGGCAACCGGCACGGCTGGCGTCCATGACGCTCACCTCAGGCTCCACCGGGCTGCCAAAAGCGGCGGTCCATACCTGCGCGGCCCATCTTGCCAGCGCGCGCGGCGTACTGTCGCTGATGCCCTATGGCGGTGACGATGACTGGCTGCTTTCGCTGCCGCTGTTTCATGTCTCCGGCCAGGGAATTTTATGGCGCTGGCTGCAGGCGGGGGCGCGGTTAACCGTGCGCGAGAAACAGCCTCTGGAGCAGGCTTTGCGCGGCTGTACGCACGCCTCGCTGGTGCCAACCCAGCTCTGGCGTCTTCTGAATACCGACAGCCACATTGCCCTGAAAGCGGTTTTGCTTGGCGGAGCGGCGATTCCGGTGGCGTTAACGCAACAGGCGCGGGAGCAGGGGATCCGCAGCTTCTGCGGTTACGGCCTGACCGAGTTTGCCTCTACCGTCTGCGCGAAAGAGGCGGACGGCGAGCCGGACGTGGGCTCTGCGCTGCCGGGCAGAGAGGTGCAGATCGTGAACGGTGAGGTCTGGATCAAGGCGCACAGCATGGCCTCAGGCTACTGGCGGGACGGTGCGTTAATTCCACTGACCAACGCGCAGGGATGGTTCGCCACCCGCGATCGCGGTGAATGGCATGATGGCCGCCTGACGATTCTGGGTCGTATGGACAACCTCTTTTTTAGCGGCGGAGAAGGGATCCAGCCGGAAAGCCTTGAGCGGGTTATTGCAACACACCCGCAGATTAATCAGGTGTTTATCGTCCCGCTGGACGACGCCGAATTTGGCCAACGTCCGGTGGCGGTGGTGGAGTGTGAACCGGGAACGGATATCACCTGTTTCCCTGACTGGGTCAGGGATAAGCTGGCGCGGTTTGAGCAACCCATCCGCTGGCTGTTGCTGCCGACCGAGCTCAAAAATGGCGGCATCAAAGTCTCCCGTCGCGCGCTGCAGCAGTGGGTCAATGCATCACTTAAGGGATAAGCGCCGTTTCAAATAGTGACAATCTTTCGACCTGCCGCACGCAGAGTCCTTGATCCCCGGAAGACTCCGGTTAAAATCTCGCGGTTTTGGGACTTCTCTAAAAATGTGCGGGATCGCGATAATGAAAAAAGTGGTATTAATGGGCTTCGGCCTGATGGTTGTTTCTGCGGCGGCAAACGCCATTAGCATTAACGGCTCGGCGGGTCAGGATTATACCCACCTGGGCTTCGGCATGGGCACGGAAACCTCCGGTCTGGCGATGACGGGTGGCTGGACGCATAACGATGACGACGGCGACGCGGCAAGCCTCGGTCTCGGTCTGAACGTTCCGCTGGGCCCGTTCCTGGCGACTGTTGGCGGTAAAGGTATCTACACCAACCCGAATGACGGTGACGAAGGGTACGCGGCGGCGGTGGGCGGTGGTCTGCAGTGGAAAATTGGCGACAGCTTCGGCCTGTTCGGCGAGTACTACTACTCACCGGACTCGCTTTCCAGCGGTATCGACAGCTATGAAGAGGCCAACGCCGGTGCGCGCTGGACCATCATGCGTCCGATTACCATTGAAGCGGGCTATCGTTATCTGAACCTGGCCGGCAAAGACGGCAACCGCGACAATGCGCTGGCTGACGGTCCATACGTGGGCGTTAGCGCAGGCTTCTAAACACACCGGCGCGGCACGCTGTCGCGCCAGTTTCTCTCTTCTCCTACCCACGTTTGCGCTATAGTGTTCTGACCAAATAAGCGGGAGAACATAATGATTAACGTGGAGATGTTATCCACCGGCGACGAAGTGCTGCATGGACAAATTATTGATACCAATGCCGCCTGGCTTGCCGATCTTTTCTTTGAGCAAGGATTACCGTTAACGCGCCGCAATACCGTGGGCGACAATCTTGAGTCGCTGGTGAGTATTCTGCGCGAACGCAGCGAACACTGTGACGTGCTGATTGTAAACGGTGGGCTCGGCCCCACCAGCGACGACCTCAGCGCGCTGGCCGCTGCGACTGCCAAAGGCGAAGGGCTGGTGCTGCATGAAGCGTGGCTCTCGCAGATGGAGCGCTTTTTCGCCGAACGCGGTCGCGTTATGGCCCCCAGCAACCGCAAGCAGGCCGAGATCCCCGCCAGCGCGGAGCTGGTCGATAACCCGGTTGGTACCGCATGTGGGTTTGCTATGCAGTTGAACCGCTGCCTGATGTTCTTTACGCCGGGCGTGCCCTCAGAATTTAAGGTGATGGTCGAGCAGCAGATCCTGCCGCGCCTTCGCCAGCGTTTTACCCTGCCGGAACCCCCGCTTTGCCTGCGCCTGACCACTTTTGGCCGCTCTGAAAGCGATCTGGCCCAGAGCCTCGATCACCTCTCACTCCCGCCGGGCGTCTCCATGGGCTATCGCTCCTCCATGCCAATCATTGAGCTTAAGCTGACCGGGCCTGCCACGCAGAAAGAGGCGATGCTGGCCTTGTGGCCTGAGGTGCAGCGCGTGGCGGGCGAAAGCCTGATTTTCGAAGGCACGGAAGGGCTACCGGCGCAGATTGCGAAGCATCTGCAGTCGCGCCAGCTGAGCGTGACCTTAAGCGAGCAGTTCACCGGCGGCCTGCTGGCGCTGCAGTTGTCTCGCGTCAACGCGCCGCTGTTGGCCAGCGAAGTGGTGCCGTTCCAGCAGGAGACCCTGGCGCAGACCGCCCGTTGGGCATCTGAAAGAAGGGTAAAACATTTTGCCGGCCTGGCGCTGTTTGTCGGGGGGCTGGATGAGGAATACCTTAACTTCGCGCTGGCCACGCCGGAAGGCACCTGGGCGCTGCGGGTTAAGATGAGTATCACCCGCCACAGCCTGGCGGTGCGTCAGGAGGTTTGTGCGATGATGGCACTGAACATGCTGCGCCGCTGGTTGAATGGCAAAGAGGTGGCCAGCGAGCACGGCTGGATCCACGTTGTCGAGTCGCTGTTCGTTGAGTAATACGTTGGCCGGGGCCTTTCGCCCCGGCCATGTTCAGCCCAGCGCCTTCGCCAGCAGGGTAATCGGATGTTCACAGCGTAAGCTTGTGGACATCTCAATCTGCCACTTGCAGGTTTCGCAGTCGGTCACCACGATATCCGCGCCACTCTCTTCAATCTGACGGAACAGCGGGGCGCCAATTGCCTGTGACGTGGCGTAGTTTTCCCGTTTAAAGCCGTAGGTTCCCGCAATTCCGCAGCAGCGCGAATCCAGCACCGTCAGCTCCAGGCCCGGGATTAACCGCAGCAGCTCCAGCGTATACAGCGACCAGCCCATTTTCTCCATATGACACGGCGTGTGATACACCACTTTCAGGGGCAATTTCCTGAGCGGCAGGGTCTGCCCGCTGTCCAGTTTGCGCCACAGGAAACGCGTCGCCAGCTCGATGTGCTCGCGCAGCCCGCGGTTATCCACATCCAGCAGATGAGGGTACTCATCGCGCAGGGTAAAGGTACAGGTGGAGGAGGTCGCCAGCACCGGAATACCTTTCTCGACGATGGCTTCGCGCAGCGACGTGACGTTGCTCTGCGCCTGCCTGCGCGCTTTATCGGTAAACCCGTTGGCAATCAGCGGCACGCCGCAGCACTTCTCCTTGTTCAGTAGCTGTACGCCTGTTCCCATGGCGTTCAGCACCTTCAGCAGATCTTTTCCCAGCTGCGGGTGGTTGTAGTTCACGTAGCAGCCGTGGAAAAAAGCCACCTGGTCGGCATACTGCGCCTGCTTCGCCGCGACGGACGTGTACCAGCGGCGGAAGGTGCCGTGAGAATATTTCGGCAGGCTGCGGTGATGATCGATCTTAAGGGTGGCATCCAGCAGCTGTCGTACCGGTTTGAGGGCGGTTGCGGCGTTTACCAGCGGAGCGAACGGCGTCGACAGGCTGCCCATCAGATCGGTGTGGCTCAGAATGGCGTCCCGCAGTGACGGTTTTTGCGTGCTGTAGCGCGCCCGGGCGCGCTGGATGATATCGCCGATTTTCACATCCGATGGACAGGCGACTTCACAGCGTTTGCAGTTGATGCAGTACTTCAGGGCTTCGTCGTACAGCTTGCCGTCCTTCAGGCGCAGGCGTTCGCCGTCCGGCCCGGCCTGTTTCGGGCCTGGATAACGTGGATTGACGCCGCTGACCGGGCAGACCGTGGTACACACCGTGCATTTGATGCAGCTTTCAAAACGGGTATCGTTCATTGTTCAGCCTCCATGCGCTGGCTAATCTGCTCTGCCGCATACAGCGCCGTAACGGCGCAGACGCCGCCACCGCAGCCCTGGGCGATGGGGTCATATCCACCCAGCAGCGAGCCAATGGCAAAAAGATTACTGACGGGCTTACCGGCAAGCTGCGGATGTAGCCGGTTATCGACGATGACGCCAAACTGTTGCCAGGGCTGCGGCGAGAAGAAATCACTCTGGTACCAGTCCGCGCGGGAGGCGCTCTGCCGGACATCCAGCCCCATAATGGCTTCCCGGATGCCCTCCCGGCTACTCAGCAGCCCGTTACTGAAGAAACTGCCGCTGGCCAGCACGGTATAACGGGCTCGAAGAGGAATATCATCGTGGTTGCGCGTCCAGATTTCGCTCACCGCGCCGTCCGTCAGGGTAATTTTTTTCACTTCATCACCGGCCATCCAGACGCCACCCTGCGCAACAAACTGGCGCTGCAGTTGGGTATGCAGGCGAATGCCGGGTACGGAAGGGGGCAGTGTAGGCAACAAACCGAGCGTGCAGGGCAGACGGTCTGAGAGCCAGCGCCAGAGTCGGTTGTCGTGTAAGCCAAAGCAGGCGGGCATCAATAGCGCATCGCATCCTGCCGCAAGCGGGCTCAGCGCCTCATACAGCAGCGGCCATTTCTCTTCGTTATCAAGGAAACGGGCGATATTCACCGCGCGAAATTCACTTGGGTTATCACGCAGAACGTCCAGCTCTGGCAGCTCTATCTCTGCGGTGTCAGCATTAACCCCCTGGCGACAGAGTGACGCTGCCGCGAGATGGGGCTGAAAATCCAGAAAACCGCTGATGCCCACCACCCGCACGCGTGCGGCGCTGAACGGGGCAACGGGCACCTCCTCCGGGCTGAGCCAGGCGGAGCGTAGGGTGCCAAGCGGCGTGACGCGCTGATGATTTTGCCTGGCGCTGCCCTGCAGACGTGCGCCGCACTCTGCCAGCAGCGCTTCGGTTTCCAGGGCAAAGCGGTCAATATGTTGCGCGCCAATCAGGTGATACGGGTGCTCCGGCGGCAGCTTTTCGCGGCAGGTTTCGTCCACCAAATCCAGCGAGCCTGACGAAAAGTGCAGGGCGCTCTGTCCCCGGGTGATAATGGCGCAGCGCAGCCCCTGCTTCGTGAGTTTGATTCCACAAAGCAGGCCTGCCAGCCCGCCGCCGACAATCACGGCATCAAATTTCATCGTGTTGCTCCTTCTCAAGACCGCACAGCCCCTGGTAGACCCAGCGGGTAAACTCGCTTTCCCGCAGGGCATCACCCCAGGCGACAGGTTGAATCCCCTTCCAGCGTTCGTTTAAAAACGCGCTGAGCTGATCGAGCGACTGGGTGGCGGTGGTGGTATGAAAACGCTGCAGCAGCCCGGCGGCACGGCAGGCGCAGAGCTCACCCTGACAGGTTCCCATTCCGACGCGGGTACGACGGCGGAGATCGAGCAGGCTATTGACCGTCAGGTTCTCCACCGCGTACTGCACTTCACCGGCGGTCACGGCTT
Source organism: Enterobacter sp. K16B (assembly GCF_020216105.1). Lineage (NCBI taxonomy): Bacteria > Pseudomonadati > Pseudomonadota > Gammaproteobacteria > Enterobacterales > Enterobacteriaceae > Enterobacter > Enterobacter sp. K16B. The sequence continues at coordinate 340 of NZ_JAIWJZ010000013.1, read as the reverse complement.
CGCACTCGCACACCAGGCTGCGGCTCAATCGTCCTTCACCGAGCCACTGTGGCGTTCTGTCGCCGTGGCGGTAAATTGCGGACCCGCGCAGCGGCGCGGGCAGGGAGATGATTTTTTGCAGCGTTTTCTCGGTAGACTGGCGCGATCCGGGTAAAGGCTGTTCTGCCGTCACGCACCGTTCGGTATTGCCCAGCTTGCGGCAGACGGCATCCGTCGCCCACTCGGCCATCAGACGATAGGTCATCAGCTTGCCGCCTGTAATCGTGATAAACCCGTCCAGGCCATCGCGCGCGGCGTGATCGAGCAGCACAATGCCGCGGCTGACGTTACGCCCGCTCGG
>NZ_JAIWJZ010000126.1:0-8033 GCF_020216105.1 Enterobacter sp. K16B | reverse complement strand
GTGTGCCGTTGTTCCGTGTCAGTGGAGGCGCATTATAGGGAGTTATTCTGACGTGACAAGAGGAAATTTAAAAAAAGTTTCCATCCGTGTTTTTTTTCACCAACAGAGGTGAAATCAAGCTACAAATTGTTCTATTTGATGTATCTGCAACCACAATCACATTCGAGATGGCATAATTATCAGCATGAATCTTTAAGGAATAAAAGCGATGCCATTAAGCGCGCAACAGCTGGCCGCCCAAAAAAACCTCTCTTATGTGCTGGCCGAAAAGCTGGCTCAGCGGATTTTAGCGGGTAAATATGCCCCGGGAAGCATCCTGCCGGGTGAAATGGAGCTGGGTGAGCAGTTTGGGGTAAGCCGTACCGCCGTGCGCGAAGCGGTGAAAACCCTGACGGCAAAAGGTATGGTGCTTCCACGCCCTCGTATTGGCACACGCGTGATGCCACAAAGTAACTGGAATTTTCTCGATCAGGAGCTGCTTTCCTGGTGGATGACGGAAGACAACTTTCATCAGGTGATCGATCACTTTCTGGTAATGCGCAGTAGCCTTGAACCTCAGGCATGTCTGCTTGCCGCCACGCTTGGCACGGCTGAGCAGAAAGCGCAGCTTAACGCGTTGATGGAAGAGATGGTGTTCCTGAAAAAAAACTTCAACCGCGAACGCTGGGTTGAGGTCGATATGGCCTGGCATGAACATATCTATATGATGAGCGCCAATCCGTTCCTCACCTCTTTTGCTTCTTTATTCCATTCGGTGTACCACACTTACTTTACCTCTATTACCCAGGACGAAGTGGTAAAACTGGATCTGCATCAGGCATAGTGGATGCCATTCAGGAAAGCGACGGGCAGCAAGCCCTGAGTGCGTGTCAGGCATTACTGGCCGCACCAACCCACCAGCAGGTAAATAAATGACGAAGAAAAAAGCGCGCAGCATGGCCGGATTGCCGTGGATTGCAGCCATGGCGTTTTTTATGCAGGCACTGGATGCCACCATCCTCAACACCGCGCTTCCCGCTATTGCGCAAAGCCTCAACCGTTCCCCACTGGCAATGCAGTCCGCCATCATCAGCTACACCCTGACGGTTGCGATGTTGATCCCGGTAAGCGGCTGGCTGGCCGACCGCTTCGGCACCCGCAGAGTTTTCATGCTGGCCGTGACGCTGTTTACGCTCGGCTCTCTGGCCTGTGCACTCTCCACATCCTTAACAGAGCTGGTGATCTTCCGCGTATTGCAGGGTATTGGCGGCGCGATGATGATGCCAGTGGCACGCCTTGCCTTGCTGCGAGCCTACCCTCGAAGTGAACTGCTGCCCGTGCTCAATTTTGTCACCATGCCGGGCCTGGTCGGTCCCATACTTGGTCCGGTGCTCGGCGGCGTGTTTGTCACATGGGCCAGCTGGCACTGGATCTTCCTGATTAATATTCCGATTGGCGTTGCGGGGCTGCTGTATGCCCGCAAATATATGCCGAACTTCACCACGCCAAGACGCAGTTTCGATATGGGTGGTTTTTTCCTGTTTGGCCTGAGCCTGGTGCTCTTCTCCAGCGGGATGGAGCTGTTTGGTGAGAAGATTGTGGCAACGTGGATTGCACTCTCCGTTATTCTCGCCGGCGTTCTGCTGTTTCTTCTCTATATACGTCATGCGCGCCGCCACCCGACACCGTTAATCTCCCTGGGGCTCTTTAACACCCGAACATTTTCCGTCGGGATCGCGGGCAACATTGCCTCGCGCCTGGGGACGGGTTGCGTACCGTTCCTGATGCCACTGATGCTCCAGGTCGGTTTCGGCTACCCGGCTCTGATTGCTGGCTGCATGATGGCACCCACGGCAATGGGCTCGATTCTGGCAAAATCAACCGTTACGCAAGTGCTGCGCTGGTTTGGCTATCGTAAGACGCTGGTTGGTGTGACGGTCTTTATCGGCCTGATGATTGCGCAGTTCTCGCTGCAATCCGCTTCTCTTCCCGTCTGGATGTTGATCCTGCCGCTGTTTGTACTGGGCATGGCGATGTCAACGCAGTTCACGTCGATGAACACCATCACCCTTGCCGATCTGACTGACGAGAACGCCAGCAGCGGCAACAGCGTGCTGGCCGTAACGCAACAGCTGTCGATCAGTTTAGGGGTTGCCGTGAGTGCAGCGGTACTGCGGTTTTATGAAGGTTTTGACAGCGCGAACACCGTTGAGCAGTTCCACTATACCTTTATTACCATGGGTGCGCTTACCGTGGTTTCGGCGCTGGTCTTTATGCTGTTAAAACCGAAAGACGGACGCAACCTGATCAAAGAACGCCACAAAACAAAGTCTAAACCGAACCCCGTTCCATCAGAACAGGAGTAAGCTGCAGACGTTGCTGCTGCAGTGTGGGCTGTGCCATCCGGTGGATCAACACATCGATGGCCAGTTCACCCAGTTCATCCTTCGGCTGATGGATCGTGGTCAGCGGGGGAGTCATATAGCTGGCCAGTTCGATATCATCGTAGCCTATTATCGCCATATCGTCCGGAACACGCAGTCCCGCCTGGTACAACGCCTTATAGGCCCCAAATGCCATGGCATCGTTACCAATAAAGACCGCCTGCGGGCGCTGGGCTTGCGCCAGCAATGTCTGCATCGCCTCGAAGCCGCCGTGAAATTCAAAATCACCGGTAATACGGTAGCCTTCAGGAACAGAAAGCCCCGCCCGCGCCATTGCGGCAAGATACCCCTCCAGACGCAAACGCGCGGGGGTTTTGTCCAGGGGACCGGTAATGCAGGCAATGCGGGTATGGCCTTTATCGATCAGATACTGGGTGGCCATGTCGCCCCCCAGCAGAGAGTTATCCTGAATAAGATCGCTGGTGCCGTCGAACGGCGCCCAGTCCATCATCACCGTAGGGATAGAAGGGTAGCGCTGAATGATCTCTTTCGAGGGCTGATGCGTTTCGGTACAGAGCAATAGTAACCCGTCGACGCGTTTTTGCATTAGCGTTTCCAGATTACGGTTCATGCGCTGCTCGTCCCCTTCGGTATTACACAGCACCAGACTGTAGCCACGCTCGAAGCAGCTGCGCTCCACGCCGCGAACCAGTTCAGAATAAAAGGGGTTGGTACTGGCGGTGATCAGCATACCGATGGTACGCGTCTGGTTCAGCTTGAGGCTGCGCGCCAGCGCCGACGGCGCATAGTTTAGCTCTTTAATGGCAGCGTCGACTTTCTCCCGAATCGCCTCGCTGACGAAGCGATCGTTATTAATCACGTGAGAGACTGTCGACGTAGAAACGCCCGCCAGGCGGGCGACATCTTTCATTGTGGCCAAGCGTTACCCCTGCTGACTTAAGAATTCATCGATCTCTTTACGCCACGGAACGGAAGGCTGGGCACCTTTGCGCGTAACGGCGATAGCCGCGGCAGCATGTGCGAAGCGGATCGCATCATCCAGGTTTTTGCCTTCCAGCAGCGCGGTCACCAGTGCACCATTGAAGGTATCTCCCGCCGCGATGGTATCAATCGCTTTCACCTTAAAGCCCGGCACGCGACGGCCTTCGCCGTTTACGCTTGCCCACACCCCACGGCTGCCGAGGGTGATAATCACGGTACCAATGCCTTTGTCGTGCAGCGCCTGCGCGGCACGCGTTGCATCGTCATCATTTTCAACACGAATGCCCGTCAGTTTTTCGGCTTCAGTTTCGTTGGGTGTGATGATGTCCACCAGCGCCAGCAATTCGTCTGATAATACACGGGCAGGCGCAGGATTAAGTACGACAGTGGTATGATTTTCATGCGCTATTCTAGCGGCCGCCAGGACGCTTTCGACCGGCGATTCCAGCTGCATCAGTAACGCTTCAGCATTTGCGATACGCTCACGTTGCGCCTCAACACGCTCAGTGGTTAATGCAGCGTTAGCGCCAGCATGAATACCGATGACATTCTCACCTTCTGCGTTGACGAAAATCAGCGCCACACCGGTAGATTCCCCAGCAACTACGCTCACTGGCGCGATATCGATGTTATCGCCTGCCAGCTGCTTGCGGACACGCTCGCCGGTATCGTCATCACCCGTGCAGGCGATAAACGCGATATTCGCCCCACTGCGCCCCGCAGCAACGGCCTGGTTTGCACCTTTACCGCCAAATGCCACCTGATACTGGTTACCGGTGACGGTTTCGCCCGGCGTCGGGAATGATTCAAGGTTAAGAATGTGATCGGCATTGATACTGCCAAGGACGACGAGGTTGCCTGCGGTTTTCATGGTTGGGTTGTCCATCTGAGAGCGCCACCGGAGTTACCCGGTGGCGTATGCCACACTTTTCTTTATTGGTGTCCCTCAGGCAGCCAGCGACTGCCTGAATCGCCTTTTACTGCTTAATAACCAGTTTCAGGTCAACAGGGTATTTGGCCTGAACTTTTTCGCCCTTCAGCACTTTGTCAGCAGTCTGCACGCCAGTCGCGCCAATCTGCTCAGGCAGCTGAGCGATGGTTGCAGCCAGTTTGCCATCATTTACCGCTTTTTCACCATCCGGCGTGCCGTCAAATCCGACAACCATCACATCAGATTTACCGGCAGTCTGCAGGGCACGCAGCGCGCCCAGCGCCATTTCGTCGTTCTGTGCGAACACAGCCTGCACGTCAGGGTGGGCGGTCAGCAGGTTCTGCATGACGTTCAGACCTTTAGTACGGTCGAAGTCAGCTGGCTGGCTGGCCAGTACGTTGAATTTATGCGCTGCCACCGCCTGCTGGAAGCCTTCGCCGCGCTCGCGGGCGGCAGACGTACCGGCAATCCCCTGCAGTTCGATCACTTTCGCGCCTTCACCGGCTTTCTTCGCAATGTAGTCACCGGCGATTTTACCGCCCAGCACGTTGTCAGACGCGATATGGCTCACCACGTCACCTTTGGTTGCCTGACGGTCCAGGGTGATCACCGGGATTTTCGCCTGGTTTGCCATCTTAACGGCGTTACCGACGGCGTCAGAATCGGTTGGGTTGATCAGCAGGATTTTGGTGCCGCGAACGGTTAAGTCCTGAACGTTAGCCAGCTCTTTCGCCGGGTTGTTCTGGGAATCCAGCACCACCAGGTTGTAACCCAGTTTATCTGCTTCTTTCTGCGCGCCATCCTTCAGGGAGACAAAGAACGGGTTGTTCAGCGTGGAGATAACCAGCGCGATGGTGTCTTTCGCCATGGCGTTAGCACTTACGGTTGCGCTCAGCGCGACAGCAGAAACCAGGGTAGCCAGTTTTTTCATGTTCATATCTAAGATGTCCTGTAGTGTCGTCAGTTACTGTTTTTTGTTGTCTACCAGTACCGCCAGCAAAATCACCACTGCCTTAACGATCATCTGGTAATAGGAGGAAACACCTAACAAATTCAAACCATTATTCAGGAAACCAAGAATCAGTGCGCCGATCAATGTCCCAACAATGCGACCTTTACCGCCCGCAAGACTCGTACCGCCCAGCACCACTGCCGCAATGGCATCCAGCTCATAACCCGTCCCCGCCGTTGGCTGCGCGGAGGAGAGGCGCGCCACTTCGATGATACCCGCCAGAGAAGCCAGCAGACCACACAGGGAGTAAACGATAACTTTGACTTTATTCACGCTAATCCCGGACAGACGCGTTGCCGCCTCGTTACCGCCCAGGGCATAGATATAACGACCCAGACGAGTGTGATGCAGCATGTACCACGCCGCCAGGAAGACGATAGCCATGATCCAGACCGGAGTAGGGATACCCAGCGGACGACCAATACCGAACCAGCCAAACAGATCGGCATTATCAGTAAAACCGGTGTTCACCGGACTGCCGTTGGTATAAACCATGGTCACACCGCGCAGCAGCAGCATCATCACCAGCGTCGCGATGAACGCCTGGACGCGGCCTTTCGCCACAATCACGCCGGTCACGGCACCAATTGCCGCCCCTGCCGCCAGCGCTGCCGCCACGGCCACCAGCGCATTGACTTCAATTCCGACAAGGGAAGCGGCGATCGCACCGGTGAGCGCCAGCAAGGAACCGACGGACAGATCGATCCCTGAGGTCAAAATCACCAGCGTCATCCCGACCGCCATAATGGCGTTCACGGAGGTCTGCTGCAGAATGTTGAACAGGTTATTAACGGTGAAAAAGTTCGGGCTCATGGTCGACACAATCGCGATCAGCACCAGCAGGGCAATCAGCGATTTTTGTTCCATCAGCCATGCCTTTGTGAAATAACGGCGACCAGAGACAGCCTGGGTAGTCATCTTCTTACTCCTGATTCACGCGATTAAGCTTGCCCACAGCGGCAGCCATCAGAACTTCCTGGGTGGCCTGCTCGCGAGTGAATTCACCGCCGAGATGCCCTTCATGCATGACGATAATGCGATCGCTCATGCCTAATACTTCTGGCATCTCGGAAGAGACCAGAATGATGCTCAGCCCGTCGGCCTTGAACTGGTTAATCAGTTGATAGATCTCTTTCTTCGCCCCCACGTCTACGCCGCGGGTCGGCTCGTCAAGGATCAACACTTTCGGGCGCGTCATCAGCCCGCGCGCAATCGCCACTTTCTGCTGGTTCCCGCCGGACAACAGGCCGATGGCCTGCTCCATCGACGGGGTTTTGACGTTAAAGAGACGGATAAAATCGCTGACCGCCTGCTGTTCGTCTTTATGTTTCAGCGTACCGCCGCTATGGCTGAAATAGCGCAGCGCGGTAAGCGACATGTTCTCTTTCACCGACATGCCGAGCACTAAGCCGTCGCGCTTGCGGTCTTCGGAGATATAGACGATGCCGTTCGCGAGGCCATCCTGCGGCGAACGGGTCACCACTTCACGACCGTCGAGAGTGACATACCCGCTGGTGCGCGGCAGCGCGCCGTAAAGCACTTTCATCAGCTCGGTACGGCCGGCGCCCATCAGGCCCGCCACGCCCAGGATCTCGCCCTGGCGCAGGGTAAAGGTCACGTCGTTCACACCCGGACCGCAGAGATTGTCCACCTTCAGGCGGATCTCGCCCGGCGCTTTATCCAGGTGCGGGTATTGATCTTCAAGTTTGCGTCCCACCATCATTTCGATGAGCGTATCTTCGGTCAGCGTGGCCACTTCGCGCTCGGCAATAAACTGCCCGTCGCGAAAGACGGTAACGTCATCGCAAATCTCGAAGATCTCTTTCATGCGGTGAGAAATATAGACAATCCCGCGGCCCTGCGATTTCAGCTCGCGGATGACGCGGAACAGGGATTCGGTTTCGGTATCCGTCAGGGCGTCGGTCGGCTCATCCATAATGATGACCTTCGACTCAAAGCTCAGCACCTTCGCGATTTCCACCATCTGCTGATCGCCGATAGAGAGATCGCCGACCAGACGGTCGCTCTTAAAGCGCAGGTTCAGCTTCGCCAGCAGTTTGTCCGCTTCGGCATACATGGTTTTCCAGTCGATTTTGCCAAACCGGTTCACAAATTCACGGCCAAGGAAGATGTTCTCCGCAATGGTAAGCTGCGGGATCAGGTTCAGTTCCTGGTGAATGATACCGATACCGGCTTCCTGGGAGGATTTCGGGCCGTTGAAGGTGGTCTCTTTACCCAGCCAGATGAGTGAACCGGCATCGCGTTGATAGATACCGGTCAGCACTTTCATCATGGTGGATTTGCCGGCGCCGTTCTCACCCACCAGCGCCATCACGCGCCCGGGGTAGACATTCAGCGCCGCACCGGAGAGGGCTTTTACGCCCGGGAACGATTTATCGATCCCTTTGAGTTGCAGTAATGCGTCCATGATGGCCTCAGAAGGTGACACCAGCACAGAGAATAATATTCGCATACGGGGAACACTCCCCGCTGCGAATCACCGCCTGACTGTCTGCGGTTTGTTGTTTAAATTGTTCGTGCGTTGTGTAACGAATTTCTATGGTGTTTCCCTGGTGTTGTTGCAGCTGCTCAAGGTGACTGAGCAACGTTTCGTGGAGTTGCGGATTATGTTGTTTGATTTCCGCGGCGAGAATGGCTGCCTCAACCTGCATCTCCGCGGTCACAACATCCAGTACCTGCATAAACGAGGGCACGCCCTGGGTTA
>NZ_JAIWJZ010000125.1:0-15450 GCF_020216105.1 Enterobacter sp. K16B | reverse complement strand
TCCACAGACTCTCCGTCATGTTGATCACCACGGCCGTGGTGACGCCAGCACAGGCAATCACCGACGCCACCGAGAGGTCAAAATCGCCGGAGGCCAGACAGAACAGCATCCCGCAGGCCACCATTCCGGACATGGAAATGGCCAGCCCCAGCCCCTTCATATTAATGAAGGTGGCAAAGTTAGGAACGAAGATCGCACAGGCCAGGAAGAGCGCGGCAAAGACCACCAGCATGCCGTACTGATCCCAGATACGCCCCACACTCAACGCCGACTTCGACTTCGGCACTCCGGATGTAGTAACAGAGGACATCATTAACTCCTTACTCAGGCGACAGCCTGGCTGACTTTAGGCATGGCGAGGTTCAACGCCTGTTGTTCATTCGCCTGTTCATGAAGTAATTCACCGGCAATTTCGCCTTCACGCATCACCAAAATGCGATCGGCCACGCCAAGCACCTCCGGCAGATCGCTGGAGGCGAAGAGTACCGCCACGCCGCGTTTTGCCAGTTCATAGATCACGTTATATATCTCGTGTTTTGCCCCCACATCGATCCCGCGGGTCGGCTCATCCAGTAAAATGACCTTCATATCCTCTGACAGCCAGCGGCCTAAAATGGCCTTCTGCTGGTTACCGCCAGAAAGATTCATGATCAGCTGCTGGGGTCCCGGCGTTTTGATATTCAGTGAGCGAATATGGTGGTCGGCGTTGCTCGACTCCCAACTATCGTTTATCAGGCAGCCTGCGCGGATAAACTTACGGCGGGCGGAGATATTGATGTTGTCGCGCACCGAATGCACCGGAATGATCCCCTCCGCCTTACGGTCTTCCGGACAGAGCATCATCCCCGCTTTTATTGCATGGGCCGGTTTCTGGATATCCACCCGCTCACCATCAATGGAAACCTGTCCATCGGTGATACGGGTTCCGCCGAACAAGCCTTTCATTAATTCGCTGCGCCCTGCCCCAACCAGACCAAACAGTCCGACAATTTCACCGCTGCGTACGGATAACGAAACCGGCGTTCTCACGCCCGGCGCTTTCACATTGTCCAGACGCAGGCGTTCAGGCCCGTACTCGCGTGGTTTCCAGTGATAAATATCACCCAGTTCGCGTCCGACCATCGCCTGAACAAGCTGGTCATGGTTGACCTGCTCCATGTCGGTAAAGGTGCGCACATAGCGCCCATCTTTAAACACGGTAATGGCATCGCTCAGGGCAAAAATCTCTTCCATACGGTGTGAAACGTACAAAATCGTGCGGCCTTCCTGACGCAGTTCGCGGATCACGCGGAACAGATTGTCGATTTCACGCGCAGAGAGCGAACTGGTGGGTTCATCAAAGGCAATAATTCTGGCGTTACGCGCCAGCGCCTTGGCAATTTCAACCATCTGCCACTGGCCGATGGAGAGATATTTCAGCGGCGTCTGGGGATCAACATCCAGACCCAGGTGTTTAAGCTGCAGCCCCGCTTCATAATTAAGTAGCGAACGATTCACCACGCCGCCTTTATGCGGAAGCTGTCCTAAATAGATATTTTCCGCCACGGTCATCTCGGGGATGAGGTGCAGCTCCTGATAGATAATGGCCACTCCGGCGTTTAGCGCCGCAGTGGTATCGGCAAACGCCACCTCTTCACCGCGAATCGCCAGCGTGCCGGTCGTTGGCGTGTAGTTGCCGCTGAGGATTTTCAACAGTGTGGATTTTCCCGCACCGTTTTCCCCCATCAGGGCATGAACCTGGCCGGCATAGCAGTCGAAGCTGATATCGGTCAGCGCGTTAACACCGGGGAATGTTTTCCCGATGCCGCGAAAAGAGAGATACGGATCAGACTGTCGCATAACGTCTCCGTGATTCCTGTAGTGTGTACGTCAGGCCCCTCACCCTGCGCGAGGGGCACAATCACCGCGTATTACTTACCGCCCAGTCCTTTTTTCGCCAGCTCCTCTTTGAAGTTGTCGCGGGTGATCAACACCACGTCGGTCACTTCTGTAAATTTCGGCGGCTCAACCCCTTTGGTTACCCAGTTGTAGAGCATTTCACTGGACTTATAGCCGTGAACGTCCGGGCTTGGCAGCAGAGAGCCGTAGAAACCAGTGGCCTGCGCTTTAGAGAGTTCACTCACCGCGTCAACGCCGTTGATGCCAATCCCGATCACATCAGGTGCTTTGAACCCCTGGCCTTCCGTCGCGCGTACCCCGCCCAGCACGGTATTGTCGTTCATGCCGACCACCAGCCAGTGTTTCACCTCCGGATGCTGAACCAGCATGGAGTTGGCGGCGTCGAAAGCGCCCGGGATATCGTTGGATTTGGTGGGGACTTTGTAGATCTGTTTTTCCGGAAAGCCAGCCGCTTTCAGGGCATCCATTGAACCGGTGGTACGACGACGCGCCGTGTCCAGTTCATCCGCGGTGATCGCCATTACCGCCGTTTCTTTCACATCCCAGCCACGCTTTTGCATCTCTTTATAGAGTTCCTGGCCCTGACGTTCGCCAATTTTGGTCGCCGCCATCATCACCAACGGGACACTGTCCATCGGCTTGCCTTTGGCGTTAACGAACTGATCGTCAACGGCAATGACTTTCATGTCGTAACCGCGAGCTTTCGCCGCAATGGCCGAACCGAGCTTGGGATCCGGCGTACAGATAACGAAACCTTTCGCACCGCTGGCCGCCAGGCTGTCGATGGCATTCAGGGTTTTCTCACCGTCCGGCACGGCGATTTTAATCACCTCAAAACCTAAATCTTTCCCGGCTTTATCAGCGAATTTCCACTCGGTCTGGAACCAGGGCTCTTCGGGCTGTTTTACCAAAAAACCGAGTTTTAAATTCTCAGCGATAGCGGATTGTGACATAACGGCAGCCAGACCGATGGCCGCGAGCGCTTTAGTAAATTTGTGCATGGTAAACTCCAGCTTTAGCATTCTTTTCTGTAGGGAATATTTGCGTGCTTCTAATTTAATCGGACTTAAAACAAGGCATTAGCGCTTACCTCGTCATAAGCGTTATTGCTGGTGATAGTTTTAGCGGGAAATTAATCATCCATAAGAGAGCCCCATCACACCGCAGAATTACAGTAATTGCGTACATAAATTCAGCGAAAAATGACATAAAAAAGGGCATATTTGTCTGACAAATGAATAAGGGTTAAGCAGGATTATCCATAAGATTAGCTAAGAAATCCCTGATGCCCTTAAGGAGGCAAAATCGCATGGTGTGTTAACGAACGGGTAACCGGTTTAAGATCATGAAGAACTGAGAAGCTGAAATACCGTTATTCTGCAAAATTTGATTTAACTCAATTTTACGTCGCCAGCATAAATTAAAAATAATTAAGCTGTATTTGTATTTTTCACCGAGCATTATTCCAGTTAATTATTTCCGGAAGAGTAACAATGCATAACACGAGCAAAAAACAATTATTATCAGAAACTTAACTATACGTTATTTCATGGCGAGCTAATTGACTTTCTGTACTATATTAAACTTTGTAATGTATGGTAAACACAGCCTAATTAAGAGTTTTCTTAGACCAAAGACAAGGGTATGCTTATTTATATCGAACACAGGAAGTGAATTCGGTCGACTTTAGTCACTGCAGAAAGACTATTTCTGTTTTTTCTTCGTATTTGCCTGGCACACAGGTTAAGCAACGGACATCACGTCCCACAGTCAATAAGGATATGAGTATGGCTACCCAAACGATGATGCAAAAACTTAACGCGCAGATGAACCTTGAGTTCTATGCCTCTAATCTGCACCTGCACCTGAGTGCATGGTGTGCCGAGAACAGTCTCACGGGCTCTGCCACATTCTTTCGCTCTCAGGCGCAAAGTAACGTCACGCACATGATGCGTGTTTTTAACTACCTGAAAGCCGCAGGGGCAAATCCTGTTGTGAAAGCCCTTGATGGGATCAACGAAAATTACTCTTGTCTGGAAGAACTGTTCCAGAAAACGCTCGACGAGTATGAACAGCGCTGTAGTACGCTCAGCAAACTGGCCGATGAAGCCAAAGCCCAGCAGGACATTACTACGCTTAAATTCTTACGCGATATGGACAAAGAGCAGCAGCAGGATGGCATGCTGCTGAAGACGCTGGCGGATGAGATCCATAACGCGCAGCAGGCAGGGTTATGCCCCGAGCAAACCGACCGTCATCTGCTCGATATTGTGGCGGTGCAGCATCACTGAGTCTTTTAACCTGCTCCCGTCCGGGGGCAGGTTCCCCTTCTTATCCCCAACCTCCTCTTTTTGCTGAAATTTAACAAATCAGATCTCGCTCCCAATGATTAACCACACAACGTGTAATGATTTATTTAATTACATAATCATTGACGAGGGAGCAGTATGATCACCATTGAGTTTGTTGTCATTCTCCTCTGCCTGCTGACAGGTACACGTTACGGCGGGATGGGGCTGGGGTTAATAAGCGGTATTGGTCTGTTCATTTTATGTTTTGTCTTTGGTCTGCAGCCGGGTAAGCCACCGGTTGACGTGATGCTAACCATTCTTGCGGTGATTGGTTGCGCGGCCACCCTGCAGACGGCGGGCGGTCTCAACGTTATGATGCAGTTTGCTGAACGTTTGCTGCGCAAACACCCGCAACACATCACCCTCCTCGCCCCGTTTACCACCTGGATGCTGACCTTTCTGTGCGGTACCGGGCACGTGGTATACACCATGTTCCCCATTATCGCGGATATCGCCCTGAAAAAAGGGATCCGCCCGGAGCGCCCAATGGCCGTGGCATCGGTCGCCTCACAGATGGCGATTACGGCCTCCCCGGTTTCCGTTGCCGTGGTGTCGCTGGTCTCCATTCTGGCGGCGCAGCATGGGCTCGGCCACGCGTGGGGCATCCTGGAGATCCTCGCCGTGTCGGTTCCTGCGTCACTGTTCGGCGTGGCCATTGCGGCCCTGTGGAGTTTACGCCGCGGGAAAGAGCTGGCTGATGACGCGGAGTTTCAGGAAAAACTGAAGGATCCAAAGCAGCGCGAGTTTATCTATGGCGGAACGGAGACGTTACTGAATCAACGTTTCCCCAAACAAGCCTACTGGTCGACGTGGATTTTCTTTGCCGGTATTGCCGTGGTCGTTTTACTGGGGGCATTCCCTGAATTACGCCCCGCCTTTGAACTGAAAGGCAAAATGACGGCGCTGTCGATGAACCTGGTCATCCAGATGATGATGCTTATTGCAGGCGCGGTGATGCTGATGGCCTGCAAAGTCAATGCCTCTGCCATATCTAACGGCGCGGTGTTCAAGGCGGGTATGGTCGCGATCTTTTCGGTGTTCGGCGTGGCGTGGATGAGTGATACCTTTTTCCAGGCACATCTCGACGAGTTAAAACTGGCGCTGGAAGGGGTGGTGAAAAGCCACCCGTGGACCTATGCCATTGTGCTGTTTCTGGTGTCAAAACTGGTGAACAGCCAGGCGGCGGCGCTGACGGCGGTGGCACCTATGGGCCTGATGCTGGGTATCGATCCGAAGATGCTGATCGCCTTCTTCCCGGCCTCATACGGCTATTTTGTCCTGCCGACCTATCCAAGCGATTTGGCCTGCATCGGTTTTGACCGGTCAGGCACCACCCGTATCGGTAAATTTATCATCAACCACAGCTTTATTCTGCCAGGGCTGATTGGGGTTAGCTGCGCGTGTGCGGCGAGCTACCTGCTGGTTCAGACCTTCTTTTAACGGTATCAACGGGCGACAGGTTCCGTCGCCCCTTTCCGCTTTAGTGAGACTCGCCCTGCGGCGTGAATCGCAGTTCAATCAGCGCGATGGCTTTCTGGATCGCCCGAAGCGTAACCGGATCAGCGGCAGCAGGATGGCTGGTGAAATCGATATTTTTCAGCTGCGTTGACATCTTCTCGCGCACTTCAACCGGCGCAATCACGTCCAGAACATCGAGGATTTGTTTGATAACCAGCTGGCACGCGACAACGTCAGACACCAGTTCCTGATCGGCGCTCAGGTTTTGAGACATGGGGTTTTCTCCTTATTGAAAGGCCGCCATAGTAACAAAACGTGGCCCCTTTCATCTCCCGCAGAGATAAAAAAACCTGCCGAAGCAGGTTTTTTTATCAGAACATGGCGCCCGGCGGCACGTCTTTAAACGTGCGGCAATAATTGGTCCACATACTTTTCAGGATTTTGCGCAGTTTCACGATGATGCTCCATTAACTTGTTATACAACTTTATTGTCAACGTGCTTATAATATGACCATCATCACAAAAATCAATGTTTTTGTGATTCGCATCACGATTTTGTGCGCATATGCATTCATCCCTGACCCGTTGCAAAGAGAGAGGGCAGATTGTCCGGCTATTCCAGCCATTGCAGCTGACATCTGCGGGTACGATAACGTATTTCCATCCACTCAGAGCGAACCATGAAAAGAGTCACTGTAGCTGGTGCAATCCTGCTGCTCGCGGGGTGTACGGTCCCCCGCCAGGCTGAAGTCAGTAGCCTCGACGCACCAAACGGCATCGTCCGCCTCGACTACGGCCAGGCAGCACTGCAAAATGCGTATTCTGATGAGTATGTGAATAACGGTACGGCGGCAAAAGCGTGTCAGCGTATGGGGTATGCCACCGCCTCAGCCTATGGTCAGCCCATCAAAACCTGCACCCTCATCAGTGGCTCATTGTGTCTGAATGAGAGCGTGACAATCCAGTATAAATGTATGGGTTATGCCGTTAACCCTCAGTCAAACAATCCCTGGTATTAATCAGCGTTGCCAGCGTCTGCTGGCAACTTATTTTATTAAGAACAAAAATAATTCTCATTAATAAATATCAAAATCGTCAATGCGTTTTATTCCCATTCGTATTTTGAATAAAGAAATAATAATTTTACGTTTTGCAAATAATTAAATAACAAATTATAGTGTCGCTCATTGTGAACCAGAAATAATAACCCGGAGCGCCACCATGCTGAAAACTGAAATGATCGACAAGCTCAACGCACAAATGAACCTTGAGCTGTTTTCGTCCCTGCTCTACCAGCAGATGAGCGCCTGGTGCAGCTACCACAGTTTCGAAGGCGCAGCCGCATTTCTGCGTCGTCACGCGCAGGAAGAGATGACCCACATGCAGCGTCTGTTTGATTATCTGACCGATACAGGCAGCCTGCCACGCATTGAAAGCGTGACGTCCCCTTTTGCTGAATATAATTCTCTCGATGAACTGTTCCGCGCCACCTACGAACATGAACAGCTGATCACGCAGAAAATTAACGAACTGGTGCATGCGGCAATGACCAACCAGGATTACCCAACCTTTAATTTCCTGCAGTGGTACGTTGCAGAACAGCACGAAGAAGAGAAGCTGTTTAAATCCGTACTGGATAAATTATCTCTGGTGGGTAAATCCGGCGAAGGTCTCTACTTTATTGATAAAGAACTCTCCACCCTCGATACACAAAATTAATATCACCGCGGTGCTGTTTTCCGGCACCGCGTTTATTGACCTTCCCCCCGAATTGATGACACCGCAATACGTAAACCTTTCATTACACCCTTTGTAACGGTGGTTTGACGAATTACCGCTTTTGCCTTACTCTGCGCCGCAGATTTATTCGCGAATAAGAGTCGTTGTAGAGGAAAGCGTGAAAAACAGAACCCTGGGAAGTATTTTTATCGTCGCCGGAACGACAATTGGCGCAGGAATGCTGGCCATGCCACTGGCCGCCGCTGGCGTGGGATTTGGCATGACCCTGCTGCTGCTGGGCACCCTGTGGGCGTTAATGTGTTACACCGCCCTGCTGCTGCTTGAGGTTTACCAGCACGTGCCCGCCGATACCGGCCTGGGTTCTCTGGCGTCGCGCTACCTGGGACGTTACGGCCAGTGGATAACCGGCTTTAGCATGATGTTCCTGATGTACGCCCTGACCGCCGCCTACATCAGCGGAGCCGGGGAATTGATCGCGTCCAGCGTTAACGACTGGTTCGGCTCTGACATTACCCCGGCGACGGGGGCTATCTTCTTTGCCCTCATCGGCGGCGGCGTGGTCTGCGTAGGGACATCGCTGGTCGATCTGTTTAACCGTTTCCTGTTCAGCGCCAAAATTCTGTTTCTGGTTGTCATGCTGGCCCTGCTGGCACCGCATGTTCATAAGGTCAATCTGCTGACGCTGCCGCTGGAAAAAGGGCTGGCGCTTTCCGCGATCCCGGTGATTTTCACCTCGTTTGGCTTCCACGGCAGCGTGCCAAGCATTGTCAGCTATATGAACGGCGATATTCGCAAGCTGCGCCGCGTCTTTGTTATTGGCAGCGCGATCCCGCTTATTGCCTACATTTTCTGGCAACTGGTTACGCTGGGCAGCATTGACTCTTCAACCTTTATTGGGCTGATGGCACAGCATGCGGGTCTGAACGGCTTTCTGCTGGCGCTGCGGGAGGTCGTCACCTCCCCGCACGTTGAGCTGGCGGTACACCTGTTTGCCGACCTGGCGCTGGCGACCTCGTTCCTCGGCGTGGCGCTCGGCCTGTTCGACTACCTGGCCGACCTGTTCCAGCGCCGCAATACCGCTGCCGGACGCTTACAGACCGGAGCAATCACTTTCCTGCCGCCGCTGGCCTTCGCCCTCTTCTATCCTCGCGGGTTTGTGATGGCGCTAGGGTACGCGGGGGTGGCACTGTCGGTTCTGGCCCTGCTCCTCCCTTCCCTGCTGGCATGGAAGAGTCGCCAGCAGCATCCTCAACAGGGTTACCGCGTGGCTGGGGGGAAACCGCTGCTGTGCGTTGTGTTTGGCTGTGGGGTGGTGATTATTCTGGTGCAGGTATTGATTGCAGCGGGAATGCTGCCGGAAGTGGGTTAACGATAAAGGGGCTATCATTAGCCCCTTTTTTGTCAGTGCAGACAGCAGCTCTTAAACTTCTTCCCGCTGCCGCAAGGACACGGATCGTTACGCCCAACCTTCGTGCCATTTACCATCGGCTTCTTCACTTCCGGCTGCTGCGGGTTGTTCACCCAGTAGTTATACAAGCGCAGCGCAGCTGGCTGGATACGTTCAATGCTGGCTGCATATTCTTCTTCGGTCAGCTCATCCAACTCGCCGCCGATCTCTTCGCTACCGTGCAGCGCAATCACATCCAGATCGGTCTTTAGCTCGTTTGGCAAGGCTGACCAGTCCGTCAGCGCTACGCCGCGCATGTAGCCATAGCACCACTCTTCCACCACGGTATAGGTCTCACCGTCAACGTCGTTATAGCCAAACATCGGTTCGAACTGGTCCGGATATTCGCTCAGGCGCTCGGCAATATCGTTCATATGCTTAAAGCAAAGATCGATAAAACGATTCATCTCGCGGTCGTTTTTCCAGCGCGGAATGTACTTCTCGCCACCCCATACCGCCACCAGCCAGGTATCTGGCTCAACGACAACAGGACCGGAAAGCACTGCGGTAAGCATGCCGTCCAGTTCAGACACGTCAAGTACGGACGCATCATCATGACCGTAAGACATTAATGTCTCTTCAAGCCACGCCATTTCGCTTTCATTTAATGGGCCTTCAGTCATCGCTGACACTCCTGATAAAAAGAAAACGATCCTAACACATCTCTCACCCCTCTCCGGGCTGAAGTTTAGGTCTTTATTGCCGTAAAAACGTGCAAATCGTGACCTTTGCACAACTTATGGGCTTTATTGTTAACGATATGTGATCTCCGCTGTAATTTCTTCTCGTCCCGCAAAGCGGCATAACGCGGCGCTCTATACTCAAACATGTCACAAGCCCGTCAATGGGTTAACCATTCTGGCAACGTTTTTGCTTAGTGTTCTTCGCGCGATGCTGCGCAGGGAAACCTCGCCGTACTCTGCAGGATGCCGTCTGTATCTCGTTCGTTTAGTGCATTTTGTTCTTGCTCGTGTTTTGGATTGGCTGCGCCGTCGGGCGTTCGGGTTTACGCCGTGGTGCAAAAACCTCTTTGCTAAGGAACATAATAATGTCGCTGAAATTTATCAGAACTCCGCTTTCTCTCGTGTTGGCCGGTTGCCTGGTGACGGCGTTTTCCGCCAGGGCAGATATCGTGATTGGCGTGGCCGGGCCGTTCACGGGCCCCAATGCCACCTACGGCGATCAGTACTGGCACGGCGCAACGCAGGCCGCTGAAGACATTAACGCTGCAGGCGGTATCAACGGTGAGAAGATCAAACTGGTTCAGGGAGATGACGCCTGCGAGCCTAAGCAGGCCGTGGCCGTCGCCAACCGTTTAGTTGACCAGGATAAAGTCAACGCCGTGGTCGGCCATTTCTGCTCCTCCTCCACGATGCCCGCCTCCGAGGTTTACAGCGATGCGGGGATCATCGCCATCACCCCGGGCTCGACTAACCCGTTGATTACTGAACGCGGCATGAGCGACATGTTCCGCATGTGCGGCCGCGATGACCAGCAGGGTCAGGTAGCCAGCGACTTCATCATCGACAAGCTGAAAGCGAAACGGGTGGTGATCATTCACGATAAAGACACCTACGGACAAGGTCTGGCAGACGCCACCAAAGCGGCGCTGGCGAAACGCGGGGTTCAGGATGTGATGTACGAGGGGCTTTCGCGCGGTGAGAAAGACTTTAACGCGCTGGTGACCAAGATTGGCGCGCAAAAACCGGATGTGGTGTTCTTCGGGGGCTGTCACCCGGAAGCCGGCCCGCTGGTTCGCCAGATGCGCGAACAGGGCGTACAGGCCAAATTCTTCTCCGGGGACTGTATTGTCAACGAAGAGATGGTGACCGCGGCGGGTGGCCCGCAGTACACCAATGGCATTTACATGACTTTCGGGAAAGATCCGCGCCTGATCCCGGACGGTAAAGCGGTTATCGAGAAATTCCGCGCCGGTAAATTCGAGCCGGAAGGTTACACCCTTTACTCTTATGCCTCCGTACAGGCGATAGCGGCGGCCTTCAAGGCCACCGGCGGCAAAGACGCTGCGAAAGCCAGCGAGTGGCTGAAAGCCAATTCCGTCGACACGGTGATGGGCAAAAAAGCCTGGGACAGCAAAGGCGACCTGAAGGTCTCTGACTATGTGGTTTACCAGTGGGACGACAAAGGAAAATATAAGGAAGTGCAGTAACGGGACGGAGTCACGCTCAACGCCGGCGGGCACGCCTGCCGGCGCGTAATAAACATCAGGCTACGCGGTTCGCGCAGCCTATAAAACGAGCGCGCTAAAATGAGTACATTCTTCCTGCAACAGTTGATCAATGGCTTAACGCTGGGTTCCGTCTACGGCTTAATCGCCATCGGTTACACCATGGTGTACGGCATTATCGGCATGATTAATTTCGCCCACGGCGAAGTGTATATGATTTCTGCCTATCTTTGCGCCATTGGCCTGGCGCTGCTCTCCTTCTTTGGCCTGCAGTCGTTCCCGCTGCTGATCCTCGGGACGCTGGTGTTCACCATTGTGGTCACCGGCGTATACGGCTGGACTATCGAGCGCATTGCCTATAAGCCGCTACGTAACTCCACGCGCCTGGCCCCGCTGATCTCCGCCATCGGGATGTCGCTTATCCTGCAAAACTACGCCCAGCTAAGCCAGGGTCCGCGCCAGCAAGGGGTTCCTACCATGCTGGACGGCGTTATTCGTCTGCATCTGGGCGATGGGTTCGTTCAGATAACCTACACCAAGGTATTTATTCTGCTCGCCTCGTTTACCGGCATGCTGGTGCTCACCTGGATAATCAACCATACCCGGCTGGGGCGAATGTGCCGGGCAGTGCAGCAGGATCGTAAAATGGCCTCCATTCTGGGCATTAATACCGACCGGATCATTTCGCTGGTCTTTGTTATCGGCGCGGCGATGGCTGGCCTGGCAGGCGTGCTGATAACCATGAATTACGGCACCTTTGATTTTTACGTCGGGTTTGTGATTGGTATTAAAGCCTTTACGGCGGCGGTACTGGGCGGCATCGGTTCCCTGCCCGGCGCGATGCTCGGCGGCCTGATCCTCGGCGTGGCGGAAGCGCAATTCTCCGGCATGGTGGACTCGGACTATAAGGATGTGTTCTCGTTTGGGCTGCTGGTGATGATCCTGATTTTCCGTCCCCAGGGGCTGCTTGGCCGCCCAATTGTGGCCAAAGTGTGAGGGAGAATAAAATGAAATCGCACGCTTTTTCTCTTAAACGCTGCATTCTGGACGCTATTTTTTCCGGGCTGATTGCGCTGATTATCTTCGGTCCCATTGCGGGCGTGGTGCTGGACGGATATAGCTTTAACTTCGACGGGCAGCGTCTGGCCTGGATGGTCGGCATCGTGATGTTGGGGCGTTTTCTGTTAAGCGCGTTTTTAGCTACCCCTGCTGGCATCCGTTTCCAGTCTCGCTTCGAGGCCGACAGCGCGGGGGTGTATGTCCGGCCGCCAGAGTACAAAAGCCGCCTGCGCTGGATTATTCCCCTGGTCATTACCCTTGCGATTTGCTTCCCGTTTGTCGCCACCAAATATGTGCTGACCGTCGCCATTCTCGGGCTGATCTACGTTCTTCTCGGTCTGGGGCTGAACATCGTCGTGGGTCTGGCCGGTCTGCTGGACCTGGGGTATGTCGCGTTCTATGCAATTGGGGCGTACGGTCTGGCGCTGGGGTACCAGTATCTCGGCTTAGGCTTCTGGAGCATGCTGCCGCTGGCGGCAATCATGGCCGCCGCCGCTGGCGCCCTGCTCGGTTTCCCGGTGCTGCGCATGCACGGGGATTATCTGGCCATCGTCACCCTTGGGTTCGGGGAGATCATCCGCCTGATACTGAACAACTGGCTGACGTTCACCGGTGGGCCCAACGGCGTATCGGCCCCTCCCCCCACCTTCTTTGGTCTGGAATTTGGTCGGCGGGCAAAAGAAGGGGGCGTGCCCTTCCACGAGTTTTTCCACCTGACCTACAACCCGAATATGAAGTTTATCTTTATTTACGCGGTGCTGTTTCTGGTGGTGATGCTGGTGCTCTATATCAAGCACCGCCTGACGCGAATGCCGATCGGCCGGGCGTGGGAAGCGCTGCGGGAAGACGAAATTGCCTGCCGCTCAATGGGGCTGAATCATGTGCTGGTCAAGCTGTCGGCCTTTACGCTGGGCGCATCGACCGCGGGCATTGCCGGAGTGTTCTTCGCCACCTACCAGGGGTTCGTGAATCCGACCTCATTTACGTTTTTTGAATCCGCGCTGATCCTCGCCATCGTCGTGCTGGGCGGGATGGGTTCGACGTTGGGCGTAGTGCTGGCCGCTTTTGTGCTCACGGTGACGCCAGAGCTGCTTCGCAGTTTCGCTGAGTACCGTGTCCTGCTGTTTGGCATGCTGATGGTAGTGATGATGATCTGGCGTCCTCGCGGGTTAATCCGCATTAACCGCAGCGGGTATACCGTGCGTAAGGGCGTCGCGCCATGAACGAAACGATACTACGCGTTGAACATCTGATGATGCACTTCGGCGGGATTAAGGCGTTAAACGACGTCAATCTGGACGTTCAGCGCGGATCGATCACTGCACTTATTGGGCCCAACGGGGCGGGAAAAACCACCGTGTTTAACTGCCTGACGGGCTTCTACAGAGCGTCAGGCGGCAACATTTTATTTAATACCCGCAGTAAAACGACCAACGTCATTCAGGTACTCGGACAGAAATTCCAGCCAGGCGACTGGATTAACCCTGCCCGGTTCGGGCAGCGTCTTTTCTACAAAATGTTTGGCGGAACCCACCTGGTCAACCGCGCAGGGCTCGCGCGCACGTTTCAAAACATTCGCCTTTTTCGCGAGATGTCGGTCGTCGAAAATCTGCTGGTCGCACAGCATATGCGCGTCAACCGCAATCTGCTTGCCGGGATTTTAAATACCCCCGCCTACCGCCGGGCGGAAAACGACGCCCTGGACAGGGCCTTCTACTGGCTGGAAGTGGTGGATCTGGTGGAGTGCGCCAATCGCCTGGCGGGAGAGATGTCGTACGGCCAGCAGCGCCGTCTGGAAATTGCGCGCGCCATGTGCACCGGGCCGGAAATGCTCTGCCTCGATGAACCCGCCGCCGGGCTTAACCCGGTTGAAACGCATAAGCTGAGCAGCATTATTCGTTTTCTGCGGGATCGCCATGACATCACGGTTTTACTGATTGAGCATGATATGGGGATGGTGATGGAGATTTCAGACGACATTATTGTGCTCGATCACGGCGATGTAATTGCGAGGGGAAAACCCGCGCAGATCCAGCATGACGAAAAGGTGATTGCCGCCTATCTGGGCACGGATGAAAGCGAGGTCACCCTATGAGCGAACCGCTGCTCGCCTTTCGCGAGGTGGATGTTTTTTACGGCGTCATTCAGGCGCTGAAACAGGTTTCCCTGGAGGTAAATAAAGGGGAAACCGTGGCGCTGATTGGCGCAAACGGCGCCGGAAAATCGACACTGCTGATGTCCATCTTTGGCCAGCCCCGCATCCGCAGCGGGCAGATCCTGTTCGGTGGTGAAGATATCAGCCATAAATCCACCCACTACGTCGCCTCCGGCGGCATTGCCCAGGCACCTGAGGGGCGACGTGTCTTTCCCGATATGACCGTGGAAGAGAATCTGCTGATGGGTACCATCCCCATCGGCAGCCAGTTTGCGGTTGACGATATGCAAACCATGTTTGACCTCTTCCCTCGTCTTAAAGAGCGGCGTAAACAGCGCGCGATGACGATGTCCGGCGGAGAACAGCAGATGTTAGCCATTGCCCGGGCGCTGATGAGCCGTCCGAAACTGCTGCTGCTGGATGAACCCAGCCTGGGCTTAGCGCCCATTGTCGTGAAGCAGATTTTCCAGACGCTGCGCGAGCTGGCCCAAAGCGGGATGACCATTTTTCTGGTGGAACAGAATGCACACCATGCATTGAAGCTGTCTGACCGTGGGTATGTGATGGTTAACGGCCAGATCCGCCTGAGCGGCAGCGGCGAGGAGCTGTTGGGGAATCAGGAGGTGAGGAAGGCGTATCTGGGTGGGGTGTGACTGGCGGATGCTGGTTTTCAACGTCAGCCCCGACAGATCGCCCGCCACTGTTTATCTGCTGAATTTTCCTTTATCCCAACCTTCACCTCGGGCGGTTAATCCGCCCACTGTTTAATAGCGACTGCACCGGGTCATTGAGTTGAAAGCGGAAAGGTAGATTTCAGGCACAAAAAAACCACCTTTCGGTGGTTTCACGACACTGCTTATTGCTTTGATTATTCTGCTTATTCCCATGGTACCCGGAGTGGGACTTGAACCCACACAGCGCGAACGCCGAGGGATTTTAAATCCCTTGTGTCTACCGATTCCACCATCCGGGCTCGGGAAGAAAGTGGAGGCGCGTTCCGGAGTCGAACCGGACTAGACGGATTTGCAATCCGCTACATAACCGCTTTGCTAACGCGCCGTAAAACTTTTTAAAGTGACACCCGCTAGTGCGCATGTCTTTAATCTGGAGCGGGAAACGAGACTCGAACTCGCGACCCCGACCTTGGCAAGGT
>NZ_JAIWJZ010000124.1:0-11784 GCF_020216105.1 Enterobacter sp. K16B | reverse complement strand
TTTTTTTATTGCGGGGTCAAAACACATTGTCTAAGAGTTCTGTTTTCATGCTGGGTTCAAAAGGAATGATTTCAGCCGTCGCGAGCTTTAACCTTTGAAAAGGATCCTCGCGTAATCGCTCTTCAAGAGAGGCAAGACTCTCACATTTCGCGAGAATGACCCCACCGATTCTCGGCACCCGTCTCCCGGATGCGAGGAAAATTCCCTCTGCATACCCTTTTTTTAGCCACTCGACATGCGCAGGTATTGCTGCGTCAATCTCTTCGAGTGGTTTGATATAGGTTAAAATGACAATATAAACCGTGCTCATCCTTTGCCTCTCAGCTGTGTTTTTAGCCGTTTGTTGGAATTGCTTATGCAGTTCCTCTGTTGCCATCGGGTATCGTTATCATTTTGGGCACATTTGATCTTAATATGCAGGGCCCGATCGAGACAACGCGTTATTCTTCATACTCCACGAATAGAACCAGTCATGCCAGCCGTTTTGCTTTACCACATAGCTACAGGCCACAATTACTTCCTTTGACTGGTTGAAAGTTAAGTAATAGAAAATAGCGCCTTCAGGAGGTGCAGACCAAAATAGTTTTTCGCCCTGAGCACTGAAGATGGTCAAAATAGTTGGTAATGGCTTTGGTTCGCTTAACGCAAAGACTAACTGGCGTGTTGAGTCGACCATTGCAGAGTCTAAAAATGGCATCCTAACCCGTATGTTACGTTCACCACACGCCCACTGAAGCAGGTCATTTTCTACAATACAAATGAGATTTTCAATCATCGGTAAACCTCAACTTTTAAAGTTTGATCTGTTTCAAATCACCTTCAAAAAGCCCCACAAGATATACCCGGTATCGTGCTGGCTGCACTTCTTTATACGTTAATACAGTAGAAAATTCCTTTACACACTTTGAACAAGTGTTTTTCGAAACATATAATTGGCTTTCATCGTAGATATACTTCTTATGTTCACTAACAAACTTCACACCTCTCATTTTCTTAACCAAATAGTCTTTCACCTCTTCAGAGAGCGAGTCAAATTCATATGAGTTTACGATAGAATAGATTATTACTCCCTCGCATTCAGGGCATGCTATTTCTGCGCCAGAATCTAAAAAGTCATTATCTATGCCATCCAGGACTAGTACCTTCTTTTTCAGTCGATTAGTTATTTTCATTTTCTATAACCTTTTAATTTCATTAATAAATAAGATGAGAACCGAATGAGGGATTTTATTAATCAATAATGTCATTCAGTCAAACATTCCATTCGATATAAATTCCACAGTCGAAGCTTTTTTCATTAGGCTGTACAATAATGCTTCCCCACTCATGATGCCACTGAGTTCCGTATGGAGGCGTACTAATTTTAAGTTTAGGGTGTGAGGTTATTTCACTCTCAACCCATGCTGTCAAGCGCTGTTCTTCTTCAGATAAATTACGCAAATTGGCTCTTTTATCCCAATCCCATAAAGTTTTATAAAAATTTCCATTCTTACTGGTAAGGAATATGGAAGGAGAAAAAGAAAACACAGAAGGCCTCAGTTCTAATATGAAAGTTTGATCTTTCCAATCGATATTATCAATAGAGAAATAATAAGAGCCTATTGTATTCAACGGAGAGAATAACATGTAAAATTCGGAGTTTTTAAAAGTCTCAACATCCTTTAACTCGAGGGGGTAATTGTTAATAGCCACAAAGCCACTATTAACATCAAAATTCATTTCTAACATATCTAAACCACCTTGTCTGGAAGTGACTACATTATATTCCAGATTAAATATATCCCGTGATTAAATGATTTTATCTCATATGAGACAGAAACCCGCCCCCATTCAAAGCGCCACCTAATCATGTCTGTTTCCGTGGTATCAGGCGTGTCCAGATTGAGTGATTCTTTTAGCCAATCAGATAAGCTTTTCACTGATTCATTTAGCATGTGAATATTAGCTCGCGCATTCCAGTCATTTAATGCGTTATAATACTGACTGTTTTTATCAACAAGATGAAGCATAAAAGGAAAACCATAGCACAACGGGCGTATAGTAACTTGAAATTCTTTGTCGAAAAACGCTACTAAGTCAACAAGGTAGTGATTCGGCATGGTTTTATTTACAGCTTTTCGCTTGATTAATTCGTGGTATAATCCACTCTTACAAAAGCCTTCTTCAGTATCAATCCCCAAAGGCAGATCATCAAATTTCAGCTCACCGGTAATCGGATTTAAATTTAATTCAATCATGTTCCCCTGCTTTACTTTTGACTGTCTAAGAAGATCTTAATGATATTCGACTTAACATGATAACAACCATATGACGAGAATTTTCCGTGTAAAATCACATTTATTATAACATTTGCAATAACATCCGCATAGCAATAAAGTCTTATTGCCAATGGTGCAATAAGTCAATCCACATTTCTTTTTCCCCAGCGATAACTTTTATGCCATCTTTATTTTGTTTTACATACTGCATGTATGTTTCATAAATAGCTCTTATCATCACCGTTTTTTCTGAGCGAGATCCTTCAATCAAAGTCATGATTTTTTCTAAATAAATTGATGAATTCACTCTTTCGTTGAAAAAAACAATGAGGTAATCGAGTACTTCGTTATATGAATCGTAATTCATGACAGGCTTCTCTGAGCTCTTATTCCGATTAATTTTAGCACATCCAATTTCTGGTATGCACCTAAAACTGTATTTCCATTTAACAAAGGAGTCATGTATGCAAGCGCATGGAGATTCTGGTTGGTTTGTACACCAGTTTAAGCAATAAAAACTAATCATTTTCTATGTCAGGAGGAGGAGTCATAATGCCAAGAACATCTCGCCCAAATCGAATTTCTTCGTTGGTTTTCTTTTTTAATTTAAGGATTATAACACCCAGTAGAGTATTGTTTTTATCTGAATAAATTTTAAAGGAAAAGGACTTAGTTCGGATATTAATTACTAAGACAGTTTTTTCATCATAGTTTTCAAGAGCAATAATTAATTCATCAAGACCTTCTACCTTCAACCCTGTAAGTTTTGTATTATTTTTATGCGCTTTCATTATTCGCAACTCATCTTGAGTATTGTTTATAAATGATGCACATTGAAGATTATTCTTTTTATTTAGACAAGAACTATATTCATCCGGTATTTTTTCTCGCGCATACTCAATAAGGTCATCATCATTTATCATGGTAAATTCGCCTCAACGTAGCCTCTTAGAAGTCCTTTCAGAAGGATTTCATGTTCCTTCATGCGTCAAAAGAAGACTCCCACGACCACGAATCACCTTGTAAAGGCGTCCATTGAAAGTGCAGTGTCTATATCTGTTCCACGCGACCGCGCTGTCATCTCTCTTCATTTCTGTACCTCAGAATATTCGGCCAGTTCAAAAAATACCGAAACTGATTGTCGTGCAACCCTGCCGGTGCATCATCACCGTCAATACGCGGCAATGAGCGATCGAGACGGTAGAATTCATAGCGTGCGCTCAACAGCCCTGCGTGCGAAAGGGGAAAATTGCATCGTTAAAGATGGCGACATAATGATCGCCTTCTTTATGTCTGATTCTTTATAAATTAATTTTCTTTGGCTAGTTTTAAATCTAAAAAATACCTTCTTTAAGAGGATGGTTTTTTATTCCACCCCAGGGATCGTCTAGCAAAAACTTAGCTGCAACAGTTTCTTTTGTCGGTACGAGCGTGAAATTATAATAAATTTCATCTCCTTCACAAACTTCATAAAACAGTGAATAAGTTTTATCATTTAATCCTAAGCTTAAATCAAATTTTTCAGTTGCTGAAGCGACTTGTAATTTATGTTGTTCCGTAACAAAAAATGGCACAACGATGCAGCGCTGAGAATTCTCATCTAATTTAAAAGATAGTTCTACTTTGATATTCACGTTTGCGCCAAATGCATCTTCTGGCAGTGGATCAAATATTACATAATCCTTATGAAGTACAGCACCTTGTGAAATATTTCCTTTCCCCCACTGACTCAGTTTCTCATCATAGTCTCGGGATCGTAACAATATTTGACTATGCGAAATCAGTAGATTAACTATTTGTATGTTTTTATTGTTCATTACCTTACCTCGATTTTTATTCTCGTTACACCTGACTTCTCTGATAAAAACGTTACCAATATTACACCCTGCACCACAGTTACTGCTCTTTGATATCCGTCATCTCTTGCCAGTTTTGCTTATAAAAATTTATTGCCATATATTGAACAACTGCCTCCATATCTCCTGTTCCTCATGAGCAAGGACTCTATAATCTTGAGTCTTTCGTCTATATACCATAAAGCATAAGTCTATGGCTCGAATAGACACCGTTTTTTCTTTTCGACAGCCCTCTAAAATAGATTGCATATCCTGGAGGCAATTATAATCAAGAATATATTTTTGAAAAAACAACTCCAGAAAATCCAATACTTCATTATGAGATTGCAAATTTATCATAGTTCCTCAGGGAAAATATCAATCATGTTGTAATTAATAACTCTATTTTCAGCATGCAACTGTTGAACACTACCCTTGTCGAATTCAGGGTATGAACTGTGAAGCTACAGACAACATTTACTTCCTTTGACTTATTCAATTTTAAGTAAAAAAAACGCCGTCAGCCGGAAAAACAAAAGTATTTTTTCTTCCTGTACTTTGAAAATTATCAAAATGGTTGATTAGTGCTCTCCAGGATTTATTTTATGAGGGATTATCTTTCCTCTATATGGTATGTATTTCTATTACTCCAGTAAATAATTTTATATTTACCAAATTTGATGTTTTGTTCTTTATAATACTCTATTACTTCAGATGGATACCAACCATGTCCAAATAAAAAAAGAGCTCCTTCTTCAACTAACAGTCTTATTATTTTTTGTTTATTCTGTTCGTCAATTACAGGTATAACCATAAACTCATCTTTTAATGAAAAACCTATCGCCTGCATTTTTTAATTAAACCACTTCCCAAAACACGTATTTTTATACTAGTCCCAGCCACATCAATAACAACAATTGAATTATCTGGCATCTTATTCAATTTACATTTACCCTTATTAGTTGTAGCGAATATATTGCTAACATTCAATGGCTTCTTAAGAAAGATCTTCTTCTGTTACCAATCCATTAACAAAGTTGGAAAACGAATTTGTCAGATATCTTTGAAGTTTTATGTGATTCTCTTGCATAGTCAAATACTCATCAAAAGAATCTGTAGCAAAGTATACAATTGAATAATTATCTAAATCCAGACAGAAGAAATTCCCTCCCCAATCATTTGCGAAGGGAAAAAGGTTTTTTGGGATCACTTGCCTATCCAACATGCTGATATAGCAACCATCAATTAAAGATCTTGGGTCATCATTTGTCTGACTATTATAAATAAACGGTTTAAACCCAGCCACCTCTACTGGTTCAAAATCTTCATCATCGGCCCACCAACTTTTCTCAGGAGTGCCACCATTAAATTGCAGATAATGTGAAATGAAATCATCAGGAAGAATAATAGATAATTCTTCTTCATTTTTAGCAATATCTGCACGTCCAATCTTTTTTTCACAGTTACTGAAATGATTCATATATTATTTGGCCAGATGATCAAAAAAATCGCGAATTTATTTAAGGTGTTATATACCAACAAACCAGATAGAGTAATATTTAGTTCTTTTTGGGCTCATAATCTGCCTACAGTTTTTCTCCACAGAGTTCAACGTAATCCCCCCAATGCGGCACCCCATCCCCAATTAAAGCTTAATGCTATTCCATTTACAGTAGTCCTTCCAGGATTTATCATCTCTGAAACTGGAACGATAATTGCAAAAAATAGTGCCTGAACAATTCCAATAGTCATATGACGCATCAATATGCCCCCATGAACCATAAATTGGAAGGTTGATATTAGTTTTTTCTTTAAACCAATCCCTTAGCCTTTTTGTAACCTTTCCCTCTGGTTTCTTTTGCTCCCCATCGATTAACTTTGCAGGAGCAAAACTCCAACTACCAATAATAGCATTTATATCATTACACTGAACAAAATTAACAATTAAATAGATATCACCCTGTTTGTTTCCTTTTATGTCAAAAATAGTCCTATAAGATACAGTTTTATCCCCTTTGTCTGGCCAAGGCTCCCAATTTAAACGATTACTCTCCATTATTTCTTTTTTTGTTATAAAGGGCGTGAGCACCAGAGTTTTGGGAAAGCAAAACTCGCCAGTAATATTATCCACATACATAGGCATCTCCAATTGTCTCCCAATATTAAAGACTAATATACTAGATAAAGAAAAGATATTTTAATTTGTTGGAAAAATCATGGCCGATTCCATTTTTAAATCAAGTCGGATCTTATGCAAGTATTTAGCTATTATTGTGCATTCTAATTTTAATTTCAATTGCGTTATTTACAATATTGTCTAATAGTTGAGTTTCCCTGTGGGAGAAGTTAGCGTATTGAGACATTGACATGCAAGTTGATAGTGTTTCAAGCTCTTCACCAGAAATTGTATATCCTGACTTTATTATCATATCATAGTGAGTTTGAAAAAATGCGGCAGACTCATTATTTCCATTTACGGATAGTTCTAAAATCATTTGTTGAAGTGCATATGCTAAATTATTTAATCTAGTCATTAGGAGCTCGCAAAGTCTTATTAACCTATATTTTGAGTAAAGAAAGATATTTTATGTTGTTAATTCAATATCCTCGCTAACGCTCTTCCCACCCCAGGTTATTGCGGCAATCGTAATCCAGGCAGAGAGACCAGCGGTGGAGCGCGGGTGTGGAATGGGAAGATTATATCATTAAAAATTGCGATGTGATAAACTACTTTTCAATATTTGATTTGTTTTGAAAAAAATTCACGATTTGACGTGGATTTTTCAATGTTCTGAACGAGATGATTAATAAATCAGACATTATAGCCTAAATATGCTATTACTTTTTTTATCCATGTCCAGACTTCCTAACGCTCCAAGATCTAAAGAATAAATCTCATCAGTACCTTTACGCAAATTCAAAAAGTATCCCAAATCACCATCTTGACCAATCAATAAAACGTCAGGCTCCACCGATTGAATTGTGTATGTATTATTTCTTTCAAGCAAGTCAAAACAATTGAAAACATAAAGCTGGCCACCATTTGCTCGTTGAATTTCATAAGAGTAGCTATCTTTGACGTTCTCAATCATAAAGCGCTTATATTCAGAAGGTAAAGACGTGTGTATAATATTTTCAACTTCATTTAACTGATCAATTAAATCTTGCTTTTCCATATCGGCTTACCTATAAATGAATAAATCCTATATTAAGATAAATATTATCTCCATTAGGTTCGCATTTATTGATGAATTAGTTGTAATTATTAATAAGGGCAATTATTGTTTCTTTCCTGAAACTAACCAGCCATTAATTGCATAATAAAAAATGGAATAAAAAACCCATTTTTTCTTATCAATGTTCTATATATTCAGCGCAATGGTTAAAGATTGATAGAATCTTTATTTATAAACGACAAGATCTTCAGATCTTGAAATTAATTCATCTTGTAAGGAGCCTTGTATTTCATCGCCGTCATATTCAAGTTTAAAATCCCCATCAATATTTGGAGGGAAACGTGAACCATCGATTGTTCCGAGAACAGTAGAAGTTGTATCTACAATGACCAACCTAAGGAAATTGAAAATTTTCTCCTGTTCTTCTGTGGATAGTTTATGAATTACACTTCTTGCCCGCGAATAAGGATCTTCATCACCATTTGACTTGGATAAATCAGATAGATTATCAATATAATAATTTAGCGTATCGCCTAAAAGCTCGGCAAGTAATGATCTCACAACTAACTCATCTTTATTCACATTATCTCCTACATTTTTGCCCCGCTTGATGAGCATCAAGTCCTGTGTTACCTCGCAAAACTATATCTCTCAAATCAGTGTAGACGTAGGTCAGCGGCACGTCTCCATGCAGTTCCTTCAGCAGGCTGAACCCTTCCCGGACAAACCAGGTGGTCACCAGCTTACCGGCGGGCTGTCCGCCCAGCACCTGGCGGCTCGTTGGCGGGTAAAACGTCCCGGCGATGCAGAAGCCCGAGGAGGTTGTACTCGCTGCGGGTGGTCAGCAACTACGGGGGCTATCCTGAGGTTGGGGTTATTCGTCACGAGTATAATGACCGATTATGGAGGTTAAGAGTAAGCAAAGTGCAAAAAAGCAAGCAAGGTGCGTGCAGAAGGAAAAAGAAAATTGTTAAAAATGGCTATGTGATGAACTACTTGTATTATTCTTTTTTTTATTCAAAGATAAACTCCCTCTTCTAATGAGTTTTCAGTAATCGTTGCTTTTGCAAAGGAAATTAGAACATTTAAATCTTGCTTTTTATATTTAACTTCGTAACTACCAGGTTCTAAAGTAATAAACTCACCTGAAATGGCATCTGAGTCGTCAGGCTCAAGATCTCCGCCAGTGACATCTTCTCCCGCCCCAATGAAAACCTTTCCAGAAGGTACGTTTAGAAATAGCGACCCGGTACATTCATCAACATCTCTTTTAATATGGACTTTATAGGTTCCATCATCTCCAAGGTTGAGAAATAACACATTACCTTTATTTATTTCTTCAACTTCATCTTCTGGAAGGCTCCACCAATCTACATCATCGTTAAGTCTATGTTTTAGTGACATTAAATCATAAATCACAATTGTTGCTGTATTTGTTTGGAAATGTATTATTGCATGCATAATTTTCAATACTTAATCTTTTATGAAATAATTAAAAACACTATTATGTCAAGTTATAATCTGTCGTATCAATCCCAACTCACATTTCAGCGTTATATTTTTTGAGGATTCCAGTCAGAGTAATCAGCTACACGGATTTCATTAAGAACGAGATCCAGTGGAACATGTGCAATGCTATCTGCGATTTCATCATAAGGCGCTGGCAACTCAAATGAAAAACCAAAGTCGTCATTTATAATAATGAAACCATTAAAAATGCGTTGTTTATTAGTCAAGTCGATTACTTGCCTCATCGTTTGACCTGTTTGTAATATGTTATTATACCTCCCCTTATAGCTTACATTACAACCAATCGAAATGATCGTTCCATCTTCAAGGGTAGCGATTGTGATAGTGTCATCTACAATATACGCAAGCCTTTTCTCATCATCAGGCAAATAATAATCAAAGTAATTTACCTTAAACCCGGTATATAACTCATTCATATATTTACTTATATTTTCACCCAAAAAAACGTTACCTAGCGCTCTCCCTGATAAAATATCAGCATTAAAATTAATCATTTACACCCATCCATTCGGAAGAAGAATTAAATTATAGTAAATTCCATCTCCTTCACAATTCAGCACAATGGTTAAAGATTAACATGATGCATCTACCATTGCACACTCAAAAAAAATGGTATGTTGGAAATATATTTTTACCCTTTAGAGATTACAATGCTCCTATGATCTGTCTCATTTTTTATCCAAAACATTTCATCTTGAGGTAACGATCCATCACTGCAGAAATCTACAAGTTCACCTTGCCAATCATCAGGAACATATTTGTGATAATGCATACTTTCGACATATTGGGAATATAGTCTTTTATTATCAAAGTCTATAAACAAATCTGGCATTAGATCATATATATCCCACCAGGTGGTTTTTTGCGAAAGCCTATTATAAAACTCCTCAGCTATATCATCCTTATTATATAAATAAGCATCTTTAATTAAACCATCAATGAATATCTTTGCGTTTTCTTCATTTACAACTGGTATGTTATATCTTTCCTTATGGATATCCTGTAGGTTTATTTCCATCCCACTTTTCACAAAATCTTCTACCCATTTTGCTCTGTCTAAAACCCACATTTCTTTAAAGGCCACGAACCAATAAAATCTTCCTTCGTTCTTTATTATCACAAGGAGTTCTTCATCTTTATTAATATTCATATAATAACCTATTTTACACACCCCGAGACTGGAATCGCTACTTCTTCAAGCCATTCTGCCCATATTGGTGGTAATTCATACGATCTAACTGGCGTTGTCGGATCCACACACTTAGGAGTTAATCCCCGTTGATGTAACGGATTAGTACGATAACCAACCAGAGGTATTATACTTTCTTCTTTTAAATCCGCCATCCGCTTAGGGACTTTAAAGGAGAAGACATTTGCCTCGCTCATGTAGATATTTTTAAAAGTTACAAAATGACCCTTTTACCACATGAATTATCCGTAATACTTGGCGGAAATAACAAATTATTTTTTCCAATAAAGTATCCTCTGGTTAAGAAAATAATCCGCACGATTAATAGAGGCATCCGCCAAGGCACGGTATGAGAGATACCAAGTTTTCAACTTACAACGAGCAAACCGTAAATCTATTGTCCTGCCATAGTTTTGCCTTTAAGAATTGAGTGCTCTACAGCGGTTTGAAAATCCAAACCTAATGCCCCCGACAGTGATCTAACATTAATGCCTTAAATCGAATATATTAAATTAAAACGCATTCGACCTTCATTTTTTTCAAGGCTGATGTCATATTCATTGCCAACCACCTTAAATATCTCGTCTTCATTCACAAAAAAACCTCTGTACACTATTGAGGAAATTATTTGTCTAAACATATCTGAAGAAACATGTCTTCTTAAACTTTTGAGATCAGCCAAATTATTTCTAACAATATAATACGAATAGTTCATTAGAATGAAATTTGATATTAGTAAATTCTTCGTGGATTGATACTTGTCAAAACACTGTTCCAAGGCTCTATAAATTGTTTTTTTAGATTTCTCATAAGTATTAATAAAACTATCAGGATGGCAAAGGTAGCAGTTTTTATCATTAAAAGACAGGTGATTTCTATCGTTGTTCGCAACAAACAAAAAATTCAGCACTGATGATTGATAATGTTTTATAGACTTAATATCTTCAAAGTTTTTCCTTTTTTCAAATTGTACATAAAATTGCTCAAGCAAAGACAATATTGAGACATTACCATGCTGAGAAGTATTTATACAAATCCCATCTTTAGTAATGCATAGCAAATTATAAGAGTCATCATCCATGCCCATTTCAAAACACAAAAATCTTAAAAAAAAGATTTTTGCTTTTATAGCGTAATCTTCTTCGTTATCTTTTAAAGAAAACAGTTGATAGATATAAAACAAGATAAAGATATCTTTATCTATACGCTGTCGGTTATCTATTTGAAATAAATAACCTAATCGAGAAAGGAAAACTTCAAATGCATACTTACCATCTTCACTTAGGCCTAACTTGTTTAACGCACGCTGAAACATAACTTTAGGAAAGCAAGTTTGCCAACGACTCAACTCTACATGCTTCCCATTTTCTTTTTTAAAACAAACGGGGAATAGGTCCGGTTCATCCTGAACATAGATATATTTTCCAAAACTTTCAATCTCTGCTCTCGCATTAGTGAAGTGTTCAATTTTATGTATAAACATTTCAAAAATCATTACGTAATCCTCTTACCACATTTCTTCCAATTACCTTTAGCATCTTTCTTTTCAATCTGGAATGAAGTGATTTTATCATTAAAACGAGAAAGGATATTTTTATCCAGGGTTAAATCCTGGTCGGCTATCATGATTAACCCATATGGCTTTATCACCACGATTATTTGGGACCAATCCGCCTTTACCACCGCGCTCAGAAGCTGATGCAATCGCTTCATCTTTACTCGGGCGCGTTTTGCTGATGCGGGGTCCGAGCGGGTCGTAGCGGAAGCTGACCTGCGTCTGCGGCCTGTTGCGATCC
>NZ_JAIWJZ010000123.1:0-2393 GCF_020216105.1 Enterobacter sp. K16B | reverse complement strand
GGGGATTTTCAATCCCCTGCTCTACCGACTGAGCTATCCGGGCAACGGAGCGCATTAAACCGTAATCGCGACCGGGCGTCAACACTATTTCGGGAAAAACGGTTCAACTGCTTAACTTTACGGCAATGTGCTGGCTTCTGCAGCAAAAAGCTACACTACGCTTACGTCAACGCCCCACCCATTCGGCACTGGGCAAAGCGCAGAATATCTTCCGCCAGGCGGTGGGCCGTATCCACATCGGCCTGGCTACGGTTCACCAGCATACGGCTCAGGCAGCCTTCCAGCACCAGCTCCATCTGTTTAGCTACCATTGCCGGGTCATCCACTTCCAGACGGGTCAGCAGCTCGTGAGTGAAGTCATGCGCTGCCCGTTTTTGCTGATCCGCCAACTGATGGATAGGGTGACCAGGATCGGGGAAATAGGTACAGGCGGCGATGAACAGACAACCCGGATAGCGGTTGTTGCTGACGCATTCGGTCAGGGCCGTATAGCGCGC
Organism: Enterobacter sp. K16B; assembly: GCF_020216105.1. Taxonomy (NCBI): domain Bacteria; kingdom Pseudomonadati; phylum Pseudomonadota; class Gammaproteobacteria; order Enterobacterales; family Enterobacteriaceae; genus Enterobacter; species Enterobacter sp. K16B. The sequence goes on along the minus strand of NZ_JAIWJZ010000123.1, from coordinate 1,896 downwards.
CAGCAACTTTTGTTCCGCGGTCAGCTCTTCATTCAGCATCAGCTGCCTGCGCCAGACATCAACCTGCTGGCTGAGATAGCGCAGGGCATCATAAAGCAGCGCCTCTTTATCCGGCCAGAAGCGCTTAAGTTCATCCACGGGGTAATCGATACGGTCGGCTACCATCTCAAGCGTGGTGCTGGCGATCCCTTGAATCTCAAGTAATTGCAGGGCTTGTCCCAGTACGTCTTCGCGTTGCACGGTTTTCTCCTCCGCTATTCCCAACGGTTTGTCCCGTCTAAAGTGTTGTTTACGGTTGGCGATTGCGCAAATGCGCGCTGAATGCCGTTGCATCCATAAACCCGGTGACACGCTGTTCTGGCTGCTCTTCCCCCTGTTCATTGAAGAACAAAATGGTGGGCAGACCAAGAACGTTAAGGTGTTTCAGCAGCGCCTTGTCCTGCGCACTGTTTGCGGTGACGTTTGCCTGGAGCAGCAGCGTCTCATTCAGCCCGCGTTGCACCTGTGGATCGCTAAAGGTGTATTTTTCAAATTCTTTGCAGGCGACACACCAGTCTGCATAGAGATCGAGCATCACCGGTTTACCTTTCGCCTCCGCCAGGGCGCTGTTGAGTTCTTCCACGTTCTTAATCTGGGTGAAGTTCAGATGCGCCTGCGTCTGACCCACGGGTGAACCAAACGCCCAGTCCTGCAGCGGGCGTACGCTCACCAGCGCGGCGGCGAGCAGAAGAATTTGCACCAGGCGCATCCACGCTTTTTTCGCCCCCAGGCTGACAATAAACGCCCAGGCAAAGAAGGTTACGCCGAGCATCGCCCACAGGCGCATACCCCAGACGTCACCGATGATGCGTTCGAGAAGGAAAACCGGCAGCGCGAGAATGACAAAGCCAAACGCAGTTTTCACCGTCTCCATCCACGGGCCGCTCTTTGGCAGCAGGCGGTTGCCAAATACTGTCACCAGCATCAGCGGCAGACCCATGCCCAGCGCATAGAGATAAAGTGTCCCGCCCCCAAGCCACATATTACCGCTCTGGGCGATATAGAGCAGGATGGCGCTCAGCGGGGCGGTGGTACAGGGAGAGCAAATTAATCCGGCGATGGCCCCCATGACAAACACGCCACCTGCCGATCCCCCTTGCTGACGGTTACTCATCAACGTTAAACGGGTTTGCAGCGCCGACGGCAGCTGCAGGGTAAACAGGCCGAACATCGACAATGCCAGCAGGATGAAGACAACCGACAAGCCAATCAGCACGTAAGGGTGCTGAAGGGCGGCCTGGAACTGTAACCCCGCAGCGGCAACCACAAGGCCAAGGGCGGTATAGGTTAACGCCATCCCCTGCACATAAATAAAGGCCAACAGCAGGGCGCGTGCGGTGGAAAGGCGTTGCTTACCCCCCAGCACGATGCCGGAGATAAGCGGATACATCGGCAGTACGCAGGGAGTAAAGGCAATGCCAATGCCAATCAGTAAGGCCCAAAGCGCTGAGAATGGAAGGTCAGCGCGATCTTCGCGCGTCTCGCCGGGTGAAGAAGGGGAAACGGCAGCCGCCGCCTTCACTTCGCTGAGCGGAACGATCTTCGTTTCTGGCGGATAGCAGAATCCGGCATCCGCACAGCCCTGATAGGTCACCGTCAGGGTCGCGCCTTTATCCGCCTGATTCACGGTAACAGGCACGCTTAAGCGCTGGCGGTAGATCTCACTCTTGCCGTAAAACTCGTCCTTGTGCCACTCGCCAGCAGGCAGTTGTAAAGCCCCTACGTTTGCCTGGGCAGGGGTAATGCTTACCTGCTTGCGGTAGAGATAATAGCCCTCTTTCACCTGCCAGGTGAGGGTCAGGTCGTGCTGGTTTTGTTGAAAATCAAAAACAAACGCCTGATCGGCCGGAATGAAGT
>NZ_JAIWJZ010000012.1:0-42384 GCF_020216105.1 Enterobacter sp. K16B | reverse complement strand
ACGCCTATATCTCGAAATACCGTCCGGACTGGCTCTACCGGCTGGTAATGCGCGACCTGCGACCCTACAGCTGGGTGATGCTCGCCGCGCTGTTTATCAACGTGCTGTCGCTTTCGGGGATTGTCTTTTCCATGCAGGTATACGACCGGGTGATCCCCGCCCAGTCCTATCCGACGCTCTACGTCCTGACCATCGGGGTACTCATTGCCACCCTGTTTGGCTTCGTGCTGCGCGTGGCGCGCGGGCACATTATGGATCTGCTGGGTAAGCGCTCAGATCTGCGCGTCTCGGACCGCGTTTTCGGCCACGCCCTGCGGCTGCGCAACAGCGCGATTCCGCGCTCCACCGGCAGCTTTATCTCGCAGCTGCGCGAGCTGGAGCAGATCCGCGAGATGGTGACCTCTTCCACCATCTCCACCATTGTCGATCTGCCCTTCTTCCTGCTGTTTGTTGTCGTGCTGGCGATCATCGCCCCGCAGCTGGCGTGGATCGCGCCGGTTGCCGCGGTGATCATGGTTTTGCCCGGCCTGCTGCTGCAGAAGAAGCTGGCGGCGCTGGCGAAGCAGTCGGCACATGAATCGACCCTGCGCAACGCGGTGCTGGTGGAGAGCGTGCAGGGGCTGGAAGACATCAAGCTGATGCAGGCGGAAAACCGCTTTTTGCAGCAGTGGAACAGCTATATCCAGATCACCGCGGAATCCGGCCTGCGCACCCGCGAGCTGACGCAGAACCTGATCAGCTGGGGGATGACTATCCAGAGCCTGGTTTATGCCGCCGTGATCGTGGTCGGCGCGCCGATGGTGATCGACGGCACCCTGACCACCGGTTCGGTGGTGGCCGCCTCAATGCTGGCCTCGCGGATGATTGCCCCCATGGCGACGCTGTGCGGCGTGCTGGCCCGCTGGCAGCAGGTCAAAGCGGCAAAAGAGGGGCTGGACAGTATCATGCAGCTTCCCACCGAGAACCAGCGCGAAGAGACGCCGATCCGTCAGGATGTGCTGCGCGGGCACTACCTCTTTGAACAGGCGCAGTTCCGCTATCACCCGGAGGATCCGCGCATGGCGCTGCGCATCAACCGTCTGGAGATCAAACCGGGCGAAAAAGTGGCGATCCTCGGACGCAACGGCGCCGGGAAATCGACCCTGCTGCAGGCGATGGCGGGCGGAATGGATCTGGCGGCCGGCGAACTGCGACTCGACAACTTCAGCCTGCCGCATCTCGACGTCGCCGACGTGCGGCGCAACGTCGGCTTTATGACCCAGAACGCGCGGCTGTTTTACGGCACCCTGCGTGAAAACATCACCCTCGGTATGCCGCGCGCCACCGATGAAGAGATTTTCGAGGCGCTGGAGCTGACCGGCGCGGCGGGCTTTGTGCAGAAGCTGCCGAAGGGTCTCGACTACCCGATCATGGAAAACGGCGTAGGACTCTCCGGCGGGCAGCGCCAGTCGATTCTGCTGGCGCGTATGCTGCTGCGCGACCCGAATATCGTGCTGATGGATGAACCCACCGCGTCGCTGGACGAGCACACCGAGCGGGAGTTTATCCAGCGGCTGGGCGACTGGCTCGGCAACCGCACCCTGATCGTCGCCACCCATCGCGTACCAGTGCTGGAGCTGGTCGAGCGGGTGGTCGTGCTCAAGGATGGCATGCTGGTGATGGATGCCCCGAAAGCGCAGGCGCTGAACAACAGTCGCATGCAACAACAGCAGGCAGCCGCCGCAAGGGAGTGGAAAAATGAAAATCAGTCAGCGTGACGTTGCGGCAATGGACGATCTGGATAACGCCCTCGACTCCGAAAGCGGCTACACCGGCGCGCGTCGGATCGTGATCTTTTCATTACTGATGTTTCTGGTGCTGGGGGTCTGGGCGTGGTTTGGCGTGCTGGACGAGGTATCCACCGGCTCCGGGAAGGTGATCCCCAGCTCGCGCGAGCAGGTATTACAGTCGCTGGACGGCGGGATCCTCACCGAGCTGAACGTCCACGAGGGCGATCAGGTGCAGGCCGGGCAGGTGCTGGCGCGCCTTGATCCTACCCGTTCCGAGTCGAACGTCGGCGAAAGCGCGGCGCGCTACCGCGCGTCTCTGGCTTCCAGCGCCCGCCTGTATGCCGAAGTGAACGATCTGCCGCTGAAGTTTCCTCCTTCGCTGGCGAAATGGCCGGATCTGATTGCCGACGAAACGCGGCTCTACAACTCGCGACGTGCGCAGCTGGAGGATACCCAGCGGGAGCTGCGCGCCGCGCTCGATCTCGCCAATAAAGAGCTGGCCATCACCCAGCGGCTGGTGAAAACCGGTGCCGCCAGCCACGTGGAGGTGCTGCGCCTGCAGCGGCAGAAAAGTGATCTGGAGCTGAAGCTCACCGACGTGCGTTCGCAGTATTACGTGCAGGCGCGCGAGGCGCTTTCCAAAGCCAATGCGGAAGTCGATATGGTCGCGGCGGTTCTGAAAGGTCGTCAGGATTCCGTCACGCGGCTGACGGTGAAATCCCCGGTGCGCGGGATCGTGAAAAACATCAAGGTCACCACCATCGGCGGCGTGATCCCGCCCAACGGCGAGCTGATGGAGATTGTGCCGGTGGACGACCATCTGCTGATCGAAACCCGCCTATCGCCGCGTGATATCGCGTTTATCCATCCAAACCAGGAAGCGCTGGTGAAGATCACGGCCTACGACTACGCCATTTACGGCGGGCTGCACGGCGTGGTCGAGACCATTTCCCCGGACACCATCCAGGACGAAGCCAAGCCGGAGGTGTTCTATTACCGGGTGTTTATCCGCACCAGCCAGGATTACCTGGTGAATAAGGCGGGCAGACGCTTCTCGATTGTGCCTGGGATGATTGCGACGGTTGATATCAAGACTGGTGAGAAAACGGTGCTGGATTACATGATTAAACCGTTTAACCGGGCGAAAGAGGCGCTGAGGGAGCGGTGATGAAACACCTTACATCATTTTCTGAAGCCGCCTCGCAGGATTTCATTTCTCCAGGATAACCTGCTTTTTATTAAGGTTAACCGGGCGTATGTTTCTCCCACGCCAGCAAAATCTGGCGTCGGGATTGGCATCCCGGTTATGATTGGAGACGGCGTAAGTCCTTGTTACGCCGCACGTCTGGCTACATTCCAATGGTGGGCTGGACGGGGGCGTCGCAAGACGCGCCGGTACACTCCAAGCCGGTAATGCCAACTCCGTTCAGACCTGCCACCCGGAAATTGGCATTTCCGTGGTCGGGTTAACAACCTGATTGGAGAAAAATGATGACCACCAGCAACGCACTTTTCGCGACCCCTTTCGACCACAATACCGACTTCACCGAACTTGCCGACAACTGCCAACGCTATTGCGAAGCGCTGGTGGAAGAGACCGATCCTGCAAGAAAAATAGCGCTCTGCGGTCGTCTTGCCTCAACTCTCGCCCTGCTCCGCCCGATGCTGCTGGAGCCAATCCCTGAGCACTTAGAGGAACGGCTTACCGTCGATGTGTTTCCTGAACCTGAACCTGCATTCCACGCCGAGTCCGATCAACTCTGTCGCTACTGTGAGGAAATTACACAACTGCTGATAGCTGGCGTGCTCTCACCCGAATCCGCCCGCGTGATGGGGGATCTACTCTTTGAACTGACGGGCTATTTTGCCGACCAGCTCACCGCCCCGCGCTGGCTGAGAACGGAGGCTGGCGTCGCGTTGCTGGGTTGACATAGTTTTCTTCCTCTCCCTTCGGGAGAGGAACATTCAAAATAATTGGCTATAATTTAATCGCAATCTTGCCGTAAACAACTGGTATACACAGATATAATTAATCAACAAGTAAATAAAATATAACAAAATAATAACAATTATATTTTTAAATATCCGGACTGCAGAATAATGTAATTCGGATATTATTTATATGCAAATATTACAGGAGATGATATCAATGTATAAGTTTTCATGATTTTTTATTTCAAATAAAGATGAGGGAATATGTTTCAACTTTATAGAGTATGGGACTTCAGACGTAGTGCAACACTTACTGATTTTGAAAAAATAGTGAGCCCTAAACGGGGGTTGGAGCTTGCCTGTTGTTATTATGAATTAGACTACAGAAAAGTGAGTAGCAGTAATCGTTATGAACTACCTAAAAGGAAATGGGATGGTGATAGATATTTCGGACAGAGATACAGGCGGGAAAATTACGATCCCATTTATGAAGAGGTTGAGAGAAATTTGCAGGTAGGGTGGTATATTGCAGTTGATAGACGTGAACACTGGTGTTGGTCAAGAAATCCATTTTATTTTGATAAGAATGGTGAAATTGTTTATGAATCTTTTATGCCGGGTCCGTGGGAAAGTTCGTTCCGTGATGCAGTGATGAGTGCATATCGTGAAGTAGTGGAACGAAATCGAGGAATAAAACCACGACCAACACAGAAAATCCAGTATGGTGTGCCCGGTAACATTGAACCAGAGGAACATACTCAATCAACTAAGACATTGAATGATAAGAATGTAGGACGTCTGTTAGCGGCAGGCGGCGTATATAATGGTAACATTGAGGGATTTAAAAAGACTGCTGAACAATTGGGGGGAGAAGCTTTAGAAGGTTATAAAGGAGTTATGACAGATACCAATATAGGAATAGGAATAGCGACTGCATCTATTCTATTGGTAAAGAATCCTGCGATGAGTGATGAATTAACAGTTTTTTTAGGCAAGGCTAAAAATTCAAAAGTTTTTTTGCAGGATGTTAAAATTGAAGAAATAAATTACCTTCGTAGACCACGTGATGAATACTTATTACTAAGGAAGGAATTCGATAATTCAGTCAGGAATAAGTTTATCAAAAGCTTAGCTATCGAACCAGGCATAGAGAATTATTTTAACCCTTCTCAAATCGAGTTAATGGCGCGTGGAGGTGTGCCCGATCCCTGGCAAGTTCATCATAAATTACCTCTTGATGATGGTGGGGATAATAGTTTTAATAATTTAATTTTAATAAAAGCCCAACCTTATCACGGTGCATTAACTGGAGTACAAAAATCAGTAACTAAAGATTTGATACCTGGTGAAAGCATTGATACATTATGGCCTATGCCAAATGGGATCATTTTCAAAAAATAGGTAGTACAAATGAAAAGCTTAAAATTCCAAGACCTTGACAAATCAATTAAAATATTAAAAAACAACATGATAACTTATCATTATAATATTGCACCTCCTATCACTCAAGAAATATATGATTTTGTGCAAAAAGAAACACCTCCGGCTGAATGGAATGAAATTAAGAAAAATGTTCATAAAGACATTAAAAGATTATTTGAAGAAAGAGATGACATCAAATACTTTTACGAAAAGATTGATGGTTTGACATTTAATGCAGCGACGATATATGGATTCAGTCAATTTATTGATGGTGAGTTATTATGGTCAAATATCTATCTGATGAACTTTAACGCTAGAGATAATGAAATATTTATAGACTCTGACTTAAAAGATAATGTCATACTTGGAGAGGATAGTATGTCATTTTTTCTTTACAATACGAAAAACAGAACATTTGAAATAATAGACAAAATAGCTCCCGGTGTTTTACAAACATGTAATGAATTCAATGGAATACTTCAGTATATAATTACAACTACTGAGTTATGAATTAAAATCATTGATATTTTAACTCTTTCTTCCCCTCCCGGCCGGGAGAGAGCATCAAACCACACTTATTTTGTATTTATAAACAGGATGTTAATGATGAATAACCAGAAAAAATTACGCATTTCAATCACACCAGGCGAAGTGTTGCTGCACGATTATCTTAAGCCACTCAATCTCGGCATCTCAGAACTGGCAGATAGATTAAACACCGATCACACCACTGCCAGTGCGCTGGTAAACAATAAAATCAAACTCACCGTTGATTTGGCCATAAGACTGGCGAACGTATTCGATACCAGCGTTGAATTCTGGCTGAATCTGCAACAAAACGCAGAAAACCAGGAAGCGAGAATTGAATACCCCTAACATAACCACCACCCCCTGTCTGCTAAAGTAACCAAATTCATTTTTCAGGAAGAAATCATGCGCCAACGAACCATTGTCAGCCCCATCATCCAGAACGACGGTGCCTACCTGCTGTGTAAAATGGCCGACGATCGCGGCGTATTCCCCGGCCAGTGGGCTCTCTCCGGCGGCGGAATGGAGCCGGGCGAAACCATGGAACAGGCGTTACGCCGTGAGATCCGCGAAGAGCTGGGCGAAGCGCTGGAGATCGTCTCGGTCACGCCCTGGGCTTTTCGCGATGACATCAGGGTGAAAACCTACGCCGATGGCACAACTGAGGAGATTTACATGATCTATCTGATCTTCGACTGCATCAGTGCCAACCGGGATGTCACGTTTAATGACGAGTTTCAGGAGATCGCCTGGGTTAATCCGGAATCGTTTAAAGAGCTGGATCTCAACGACGCCACGCGCATTACCTTCGCCCAAAAGGGACTTCTTTAACCGCCCACTGTCCCGGCGTTTTACCGGTCCATGCTCTGAATACCTCAATAAATGCGCTGACGCTGCTGTAACCGCACGACAGCGCGATCCACCCCACCGGTTTTCCCGCCGCGAGCCACTCCATTGCCTGCATAACGCGCGCCAGCTGCCGCCAGTTGACGAAATTCATGCCGGTCCCGGCACGAAACCGACGGTTGAACGTACGCACGCTCATCCCCGCCTGGCGGGCATGGTCCTCAACCGTCTGGTTATCATCGACGAACTGCAGCAGATGCCTGACCACGTGCTTCAGGCGCGGATCTGTCGGTACAGGCAGGTAATAACGGACCTGTGGCGCCAGGGCAAGTTCATCCAGCAGCAGAGCGAGCTTTCGCGGATCGCCTTCACTTCCTCCCGCGCTTACACGCGAAAAGAGCGCATGCGTGAGATCGTCGGGTTCGAAAAGCGCAGGCGCACCGGGAAGCGCAGCACACTGCTCAGGATCAAGGTAGATCGCGCAGCCTTCAACGGCGCTTTCCGCAAAGGCGGCGTGCTGCTGGCCGGGCGGGACCCAGCCGATATGTTTTGCCGGTACCACCGCGCGCCCCTGCTGCGTCTCAATCACCAGCAGCCCTGTTTGAATGCGCCAGAGCTGGCCGGGATGATGACTGTGCCACGGAGTACGATAGCCGCCGGGATGACTGAGTATCTCAGTGCTGAACATCGCATTTGACCGAAAATCGTTATTCATCGACGTATTACAGAAACTGCGCCTTCCTCTGTCAAGGATAATGGTGGCTCACCCACACAAGGAGTCATCATGCGTATTATCACATCCCTGCTCGACCCTGCAGAAAACAGCGCACAGCGCGAGAACATGGCCTGCCTGCTGACGGGTCTCTTTAAAGGCGAAATCGATCCGGCAGAGGTATTCACTGCCGACTACCAGCAGTTCACAGACGGCCATGCGCTTGATTATCAGGGTTTTGTGCAGCACCTGAACCACGTTCGCGCGCAGATCCGCGAGATCGCATTCACCGTGGAGGAGATAAGCTGCCAGAACCACCTTCTGGCAGACCGGCATATCGTAACGGTGACCTATCCGGAGGGTCATCAGGCCGTACTGGAGATGTACATGTTTGCGGCGCTGCGTGAAGGAAAAATCTGGCGGATCCATGAGGTCACGCGAGCCCTCAGCGGCAATGCATCAGACCGCGCGCTGGCCCACGCGACACAGTAACGTTACTCCGCCGGGTTCAGGGCGACGCTGTTATACACCCCGACATAGCGCACAAACTTGCCGATAAATACGCCCGCAAAGACGCCGCCGGAGACAATTGCCAGCGCGCTCATCGCGGGCTGCTGCAGCGTCTGGGGAGAGATGGCGCTCATGACGCCCAGCACATATTTCACCCCAAACGCCAGCATCATAAACGGTAGCGCCGTGTAATCAGCCTGACGGAACAGGGTGCGCGGCGCATCCGTACGCGTGACAACCGTCCGCTTAATCAGGACATACCCCAGCGCCGCGCCGATAACGATCCCTGCGAACCACAGTGCTACCGTCACAAAGGTCAGCTGGCGATAGACCACCAGATCGTAGATATCCCAGACAAGAAAGATCCCTGGAATGATGGCAAGCCGCTCCAGGGTCACGGTCGCGGGCTTGCGGGCTTTTATGCCGCGAGAGAGAAGGAAGAGAAACAGCACCCACACCCAGACGGGGGTGTGCGTCACAACACCGATCAGAAATTCAAACATGGAGATCACCATGAACGATCGCGGCCTTGCCGCCCTGAACGCCTGTTGCGCATAACGGCAGAACCACCGTTATGCGCAGGTCTTTTACAGCGATTTTTTCAGGCGACGAACCGCCTCTTTCAGATCTTCATCCGTTGGCGTGACAAACGACATACGCAGCGTTGAAGGGTCTGGCTCATTGCAGTAGAAAAATTCGCCCGGTACAAAGACTACGCCATTACTTAACGTTTTTTCCAGCCAGCGGGTGGTGTTCATGCCGTTGTTCATTTTCGCCCACAGGAACATGCCGCCCTTTGGCTTGTGGAACGACATCACATCGCCCAGCTCCGCCTCCAGTTCCGTCGCGAAGGTCTGGAATTTCTGACGATAGGCCTCACGGATCATTTTAATCTGATCCGGCAGACGGCCGGTTTTCAGGTATTCGTAGGTCATCAGCTGCGACAGGGTGCTGGTGTGCAGGTCGGTGGTTTGCTTCAGATTCACCACCGCGCGCTTCAGCCACTCCGGCACCAGCACCCAGCCTACGCGCGTGCCCGGCGCGAGAATTTTAGAGAAGGTGGAGGTATACACCACGTTCTCTTCGTTACCGATAGCTTTGGCATGGGCAATTAACGGACAGAAGAGCTCATCGGTGTAGTTAATTTCGCTGTACGGATCGTCTTCGATGATCACGAAGTCATGGCGCTTCGAGAGTTCCACCAGCTTCTTACGACGCGCTTCAGAAAGCGTAACCCCGCCAGGGTTGCCGAAGGTCGGCACAATATAAACCGCTTTAATGGCTTTTTTGCTCACCAGCGCTTCGAGTTCGTCGACGATCATGCCGTCGCCATCAGTGCCTACGGATTCAAAATTCGCCTGCGCCAGGCCGAACACCTGCAGGGCAGCGAGATAGGTTGGGCGCTCGACAACGACGGTATCGCCGGGGTTAATCAACGCCCGCGCCAGCACGTCCAGGGACTGCTGCGAACCGGATGTCACTACCACGTCATCGGCTTTACAGGCAATGCCGCGCCCTTCACAGATGCGCTGAATTTCTTCGCGCAGCCCCGGCACGCCTTCGGTCAGACCGTACTGAAAGGCTTCGCCAAAATGCTGTGAGAGTACGGCATCCGCGGCCATTTTCAGGCCTTCGTGATCGAATAAGGCCGGGTTAGGGATCCCCCCGCCCAGCGAAATAACGCCTGCCATTTTGCTATGTTTTAATAATTCACGGATGGCAGATGATTGCAGGCCCTGCGCACTGCTGGCGAGTTTATTCACAGACATTGTTTGCTTACCTTCTTTTTTTATAGTGTGCCCAATCTTAGCAGAATATGAGCGATAAATTCCGTAAGCTTAGGCAGCGGGCGTAAATCCTGGCGCCACAGCAGATGCACCGGCCTCGGCTGCGGGATGTAATTTTCCAGCACCCGCACCAGCCTGCCGCTTGCCAGCTCTTCCGCCACCAGCACTTCCGGCTGCAGCAACAGCCCCGCTCCGGCGCGTGCCGCCATCCGCAGCCCGTAACCGTCGTTGCATCTTAATACCGCATCCCGCTTCCAGCGCACCTCCCCTTCGACACCCGGTAGCCGCCACTCGTTGCGCTCAGTCCATACGCTGTGGGAGAGGCAAAGGTGATTCACCAGGTCGGCGGGTGTTTGCGGCGTGCCGTAGCGCGCCAGATAGTCCGGCGCGGCGCAGATCACCATCCGGTATGGGCAGAGATATTTCGCCACCAGATCGTCGTTGTGAATATCCCCAATGCGAATGGCCAGATCGACACCCTCCTCAACCAGGTCCACCATCCGGTTGGTGAGATCCAGCTCCACGCGCACGTCCGGGTAGCGCTGCAAAAACGTTGCGGTCAGCGGGGCAATAACGCAGCCCCCAAACGACGTAGGTGCCGTCACGCGCAGGGTACCCGCCGGTGCGGCGCGCAGACGCTCCACCGCGCTTTCGGCAATCGATACCTGCTCCAGCACCCGCTTTGCTTCGTCATAATAGACCCGTCCGGCGTCGGTCAAACTTTGCCGCCGCGTATTACGCTCCAGCAGACGGGTGCCGAGCTGCGATTCCAGCAATGCAATGTACTTCCCCACCATCACCGACGACATTTCCAGCCGGGATGCGGCACCGGTAAAGCTGCCGCTTTCCACGACGGCGATGAAGGTCTCCATGCCGCGAAGCTTATCCATATTACAAACCTCTGGTTAGCAATCTTCTAACTTTAGCCCAGTTTATCCGGTTTTTGATTTATTAAAGAATGGAGGCTCACAACAGAAGGAGTCGGCTATGAAAATCGTCATTATTGGTGCCAGCGGTACAGTGGGTCGTGCGGTAAGTGAAGAGCTGAGTCGTCGCCACGAGGTGATCCGCGTGGGCCGCACGCAGGGTGACTACCAGGTGGATATTACTTCGCAGGCAAGCGTCCAGGCGCTGTTTGAAAAAATCGGCCCGGTGGATGCCATTGTCTCCGCCAGCGGCGGGCTCTACTTTGGCCCGCTGGCCACCATGAAGGACAGCGACTTCAATCAGGGCTTACAGGATAAACTGCTCGGGCAGGTGCGCCTGGCGCTGACCGGCCAGCACTACCTGAACGAAGGCGGCTCGATCACCCTGATAAGCGGCATCGTGGCGCACGAGCCGATCGCTCAGGGCGTGAATGCCACCACGGTGAATGCGGCCCTGGAAGGGTTTGTGCGCGCCGCGGCCTGCGAGCTGCCGCGCGGGATCCGCATCAACCTGATTAGCCCGACGGTGCTCACCGAATCCGTCGAAACCTACGATGGCTTCTTCCCGGGCTTCGAAAGCGTGCCTGCCGCGACGGTGGCACAAGCCTATCGCCGCAGCGTGGAAGGCGTGCAGAGCGGGCGGGTGTATAAGGTGGGGTACTGAGGCGCTGTGCACAGCAGTAAACTGCATTGTCGGGTGCGGCTGCGCCTTACCCGACCTACGATTCAAATGTAGGCCGGGTAAGCGCAGCGTCACCCGGCGCGCTTTTAGCCCACCGAGCCCCAGACCAGATTGCCGTTATGGAAGGTCGCAGTACGCGGGGAAATGCGCGCTACGGCTTCGGCGGAGCAGGAGGCGTCCACCAGCACAAAGCTGGCGTCGTCCTGCGCTTTTGGCCACACGCGCTCGCCTTTGTCGTTGAGCGGCAGCACGTCGCCGGTGGCAATACCTAATGCGCGGGAAAGGGTCTGCTCGTTCGGGCGGATGTAGAGCTGGGCATAAATATTGGCTTTTTCCAGCATATCCCCCAGACCGTATGGCGACCAGTGGTCGATCACGCTGTCGGTGCCCGTCATCACAAACACGCCTTTATCCCGCAGCTGCTTCAGCGGCATATGCAACGTGCCAATCGGTACGGTAGAGGCGATGGTCACCTGCTGCGCCGCCATGCGGATGGCGATATCATCCACCTGCTGTTCGTTAAGCGTCGCCAGCGCAAAGGCGTGACTGATGGTCAGTTTGCCCTTCAGCGCCGGCGTTTTTTCCACGGTTTCCACCATGTAATTCACCGCCGCCACGCCCGCCGGGCTGGTTTCATGCAGATGAATATCAACCCCTTTGTCGTAGTCCAGCGCAATCTGGAACATGGTATCGAGGGATTTCTCCATCGCGCCATCGACGTTGGTAGGATCCAGCCCGCCCACGTAGTGCGCCCCGGCCTGCATCGCCTCACGCATCAGCTTTTCGGAATTTGACAGCAGCAGCCCGTGCTGCGGGAAAGCGACGATTTCACAGTCAAAGCCGGGCTTGCGGCGCGATAAAACCGCCTGCAGGTTTTCCAGATTCTTCAGGCCGGAGGTCGGCTCGATATTGCAGTGGCTGCGGGCGATGGTAGAGCCTTTCGACTGGATGAGGTCGATCAGCTTTTCCGCCCGCGCCTGGGTGTATGGCTGTAGCTCCGGCAGCAGCTTCTGCTCAAGACGGATCATGTCCTGAATGGTGGTGCCCGCCGGGCGGTTGAGCGACCGCCATGGTCCGCCGTAAAACGTTTTATCCAGGTGGATATGCATGTCGCGCATTGCCGGAAGCATCAGCTTGCCGCCTGCGTCATAGTGCGGCAGCGAGGCGACCGCGTGGCTTTTGTTGTCGCGCAGGGCGACGATCTTGCCGTCTTTAATCTCCAGCGTTTTCAGCTCAGTGCGGGTACTTGTCGCCACGCTGCCGTCAAAGTTGAACCCGGCTTCAAGCAGCACGTTGTCCAGATAGTAATGTTTTGCGGTGATGGTCATCGGTTTACCGGTCTCGCAGAGTGGCTTTGCGGAATCAGCAGCATACGCGACGGATCCGGTCGCGCCAAACAGCGCGCAGGCGGTGACCATTTTGCCGCTCTGGCTAATGAATTCACGGCGGCTTTTGTTCTCACTCATCTTATCTTCCTTCATTAACAATGTGGGTGCCGGTTTCCCCGCGCAGCGCGGCGGGCAGGCAGTCCGGCGAGGTGATGATCACGCGCTTGCCGCCGTGGTGTAAAAACGCCAGCGAGGCGACAATTTTGGGCAGCATGCTGCCCGCCGGGAAATGTCCCTCTTCCATGTAGCGCGTCATCTGCGCCACGTTGACGGTGTCCAGTGCCTGCTGGCTCGGCTTGCCGAAGTTGATGCACACCTTCTCCACCCCGGTGGTGATAACCAGCACGTCGGCGCGGATCTCGCGCGCCAGCAGCGCGGTGGAGAGATCTTTATCAATCACCGCATCCACGCTCTGGTAATCGCCCTGCGCCGAGCGCACAACGGGGATCCCGCCGCCGCCCGCGCCGATCACCACAAAACCTTTTTGCGTTAACGCTTTGATAGCCTCCGCTTCAACGATGCGCAGCGGCTGGGGTGACGCCACCACGCGGCGATAGCCCCGGCCTGAATCTTCAACAAAGTGCCAGTCCGGGTGCGCCTGCTGCAGTTCATCACGCTGCGCCTCACTGAAGAACGCGCCGATGGGTTTGGTCGGATGGCTGAAGCCGGGATCGTTTTTATCCACCTCCACCTGCGTGACGACCGTGACCGCTTTTTGCTCCCCGCGGGCGGCCAGGCGGTTGTTGAGCGCCTGCTGGATCAGATAGCCGATTCCTCCCTGCGTGTCCGCCACGCAGTTCGCCAGCGGCATCAGCGGCAGCCCTTCCCGCTCGTGGGCGATTTCGGCGCGGCGCAGATCCAGCCCGACCTGAGGGCCGTTACCGTGGGTCAGCACGATGTCATAGTCCGAGGCCAGCATTTCCAGCACCGACTCTGCCACCGCTTTCACCGCCTGCGCCTGATGCTCAACCGACTGGCTGGCGTTGTCTTTGATAATGCTGTTGCCGCCAATGGCGACGACCATAAGCGCTTTCATACGTTTTCCTTCACAATCGGGCCGGGTTCGACGCTCGCCGTTTCGCGGCTATCCAGTACATGCTTCGCCACAAACATACCGCCCATCATCAGGTAGGCCGTCACGAACATCAGCGAACTGCCTTCGGCAAAGCCCACTACCGGGGCGTGGATGACGCCAAACAGCGCCAGCAGCGCGCCCCCCGCGGCAGCGACAGCCCCGCGCAGCGGTTTGTTAATGATGGCAAAGATGGCGATACAGCCCCAGAGCATACTGGCCAGCGGCGCGCCGTTTCCGAGATGCATCAGCCCTTCGTAGTAGATCCCTTTACTGTGCAGCACGTCGGTGCCGATTTTCGCCGCACTTGTCCCGGCCGCGCCCATCACGCTGTTCATCATGGTCAGCGCCCAGTTGGCGATCCACGGGAACAGGCAGATGAAGATGACGGGGACCTCCACCTTCGGCGTTTCCCGCACCACCTGGTTGGCGGTGACGACGCCGATAAACACCAGAATCGGCACGATGGCGGTCATCGGAATGATGGCGAGCATAAACGCCCCCAGCCCGAACAGCGGCACGATGAACATGGTCACGCCGGAAGCCAGCGTGTAGCCGATACTCGCCCCCATCGCTTTCCAGCCCGGATGGCCGACATAGACCGTGACCGGGAACGGATTGCCCATCAGGCAACCAAGCATCGACGCCAGACCGTTCGCCAGCATCACCTTGCGGGTCGGGTATTCGTCCCCCGCCGCGTGGGCGCTTTCGATGTTCTCCAGGTCAAAGATATAGTTCGCCAGGCCCAGCGGAACTGCCGAGGCAAGATACGGCAGCGCGTGCGGCAGCCCCTGCAGGAACCCTTCCACATGCACCTGCGGCGGGTTAAAGCCGAACGATGACATCGAGGCTTTAATCGCCTCCGGGCTTTGCAGGCCGGAGATCCACGCCAGGGCCGTGCCGGCAATCAGCAGCAGCAACCCTGTCGGGATGCGGGCAAAAATAGGCTTTTTACCGAACCAGTTGATGAAGATCAGCAGCAGGACGATGAACGACACGGTGGGCGCTTCGAACGCCTGCAGCATCGGGTTCATCGCCAGCAGCAGCAGGCCCAGGCCGGACAGGCACGATAGCAGCACGGTACGCGGGATCATCTTGCGGATGGTTTCCCCTAAAAACGAACCGCCCGCCAGGATCATCGCCTCAACAAAGCACCACACCAGGCCAATCTGAATGGCGAACTCCGCATCGCCCGTTTGCTGATACACCGGCATCAGGACAAGGAAGGTCACGGTAAAAATTGACGGTGCGCTGGGGCCGGACGGCAGCGCGGTCACATCCGTGCGCCCGGTCTGGCGCGCCATCTGCATGCCGAACCATGCGTAGCAAATACTCGCCGCCAGCACCGCCAGCCCGAAGGCGGGCGCAATGCGTCCATAAACAATCTCCTTCGGGATGCCGACGACAAAAATGAGCAACCCCATCATGGTCAGCAAATTGGTCAGGTTGTTGGTCATCAACCCGAAATAGGCCGCCCAGTCACCTCTTTTCCACTCCAGTTTCATGTTTTTCATGGATGCATGCCTTATAAAAAGTAGCGATCGCGGAAGGTCAACAGCGCCTTTTCAAAACAGCTAAACGGCGGGTGAACAATGCCCGCCCCAATCATGCCGATGCCCGCGTCTTTGTGGGCAATGGCGGTGTTGATGACCGGCAGAATGCCGCTGCCGGCGACTTTGGTGATGTCGATGGCGCTCGGGATCCCCATAAACGAGAGCAGCGGAATGGTGACGTTCGGGTTTTCGCCGAGGGTGATTTCACGCATCTGGCGGGAAAAGTCGATGGCTTCCTCCACCGTGCCACCCACGAGGGCGACAATCGCCGGGGCCGTTGCCATCGCAAAGCCGCCGATGCCGTAGGTTTCGGTAATTGCACTGTCGCCAATATCCAGCCCGGAATCTTCCGGCTTATAGCCCGCAAACATAGGGCCAATCACCTGCTGCGCCGGGCCGGTGAACCACTGTCCCGGCAGGCCGGAGATGCGCAGGCCAAACTCGTAGCCGTTACGCGCCATGGTGGTGACCACGGTGCTGTATTCAATGCCGTGGGCGGCATCCAGCGCGGCCTTACACATTGCCATCCACGTCGGGCCGGAGAAGTAGTCACTGCTGGCAACAAACTCAAACACCTCGCGCTGCTGCTCAACCGGGTAGCCCGCCTGAATCAGCCCCGGCGTCAGCGCCTGGATCAGCAGCGTGGTGCCCGCGTTGTTGCGGTTGTGGCACTCATCGCCCATGTGCAGCGCCTGGGCCAGCATCAGACGCAGGTCGATTTCACCGATAATCTTCATGGCGTCGCGCAGCATCGGGCCGAGCACGTCGCGCATCCAGTTCAGACGGTCGATTACGCTCTGGTCGTTGGCGCCCATGCGCAGGATCTTCGCCATCTGCTCGCTGAGGTTGGTGAACGCGCGGTTGCCATAGGTTTTGTTCTCAACAATGTGCATAAACATCGACGCAGAGGTGACGCCCGCCATGGAGCCCACGCAGTCGTGCTCGTGGCACGGCGAGAAGGTGATCTCCCCGGAGGCCGCCAGCCTGGCCGCGTCCTCCAGATCCGTCGCCAGCCCTTCAAACACCAGCGCGCCGGTGACAGCACCCTTCATCGCTCCGCACATGTTTTCCCAGGTCACAGGCGGACCAGCATGCAGGATGGTAGTGCGGGTCATCCCCGGTACAACGTTAATCGCCTGGTCATAGCCCACCAGCACCGGATGAGACTGAATGATGCGCTCAAGAGCGATTTGGTTGGCGGCGGCGATCTTCTCCGCCAGCGGTTTTTGTGCCAGCTGGTCGAGCGCCTCAACAACCTGCATATTGCCCTGCCCCGGCGGCGTCCAGTCGAGCTGGGTGACGGGAACGTGCTGTTTTTTGAGATCGTCACTGAACATCGCGATGCCTACGTTAATCACGTCCAGCGGCTGGTTAAATAAAGTGGTCATTATGCTTTCTCCCCTTTGCAGACAAATTCACGGGCCAGTAATCCGGTGTTGGTACTGCTGCTGGCCCAGATGACGCCGGCATCGGTGAGCCGCTGGCACTGCTGCGCCAGCGGCTGCGGATCCTGATCGGTACCCAGCACGTAGCCGAGGATCTCCAGCGGACGGTTATCGGCTTTCGCAATGGCCTGCGCCTCTTTGATGGCGTCGAGCATCACCCCAACCGGATCCTCGTGCGCGCCGAAGCCCAGCACGAAGTCCATCACAATCACCCCCACTTCCGGATCGCGCGCTTCCTGCAGCAGGCGGCTGATGCGGTTGGTCGGGTCGATCATCGGGTGCGGCTTGCCGTTGGTGAAATCGTCATCGCCAAAATCGAGGAAGGTATGGCCCTGGCTGACGCTGATATCGCGCAGGCGCTTCGCCGGATCCGGTTGAATGTTGCTGTAGACGTCGTCGAATTTTTCCAGCGCCGCGAACATCGCTTCATCGCACAGGGTGCCGCCGCAGAACAGGCCGCGAATGTATTTCTGCTGCGGGGTCAGGCGGGCGCGCACCGCTTCAATCAACGGCCAGTTGAGCGGGTGCAGGTCCAGAGACGATTTTTTGATGCCGGTGAGCAGGACGGCCTTCAGGGCCGCCTCTTTGGTGCCGCGCGCAAACTGCAGTCCGTCTTCATCTGCTGGCGGCTCATTGCGCCCAAGGAAACAGACGACAACGGGCTTGCGGCATGCGCGCGCGCGGGCCAGCACTTTTTCGGCCACGGCGGGGGCTGGCGGCTTGGAGATCAGCGCAATCACCTCTGTGCCCTCGTCGGCCTCCAGCATCCTGATGGCGTCGAGCATCATCAGGCCGCCGATCTTCTCGCTGAGATCGCGCCCGCCGGTGCCAATCAGCTGCGATACGCCGCCGCCAAATTCATGGATGCGCACGCTCAGCTCCTGGCTGCCGGTACCGGATGCGCCGACAATCCCAATGGGCCCGCGGCGTACCGCGTTGGCGAAGCACAGCCCCGCGCCGTTGATAATGGCGGTGCCGCAGTCCGGTCCCATCATCAGCAAGCCTTTCTGATGAGCCAGCTGCTTCAGCGCCAGCTCGTCGTCGAGCGACACGTTATCGGAGAACAGCATCACGTTAAGATCGTTTTCCAGCGCCTGACGCGCTTCACGGGCGGCAAAGGTTCCGTTGACCGAAATGACCGCAAGATTGACATCAGGACGATGGGTTTTGGCGCTGGCAATCGTGGCGTAGCGTGCTTCATGAGCGCCCTGGCGTTCTTTACGCGTGAACAGCGCCTCAATCGCCGCCAGGGTTTCATCATTGGCCGCGTCGCCTTTAATCACGATCATCAGATCGCCGTTTTTAGCCTCATTTAATTCCGGCGTTAACAGTCCGAGGCTTTTTAAGACGCCTTTATTCATCTCCGTCGCCATGGCCACAAAGGCCTGCTCGACGCCCGGCAATTTATTGGCTTTGGTGGAAACGGACATTAATGAGACGGAGTCAAAATACGTGTTCTTTTTAATCACGATTTTCGTGGGCATTATTTTCTCCTGAGAGCGGATAAAAGGGGGCCGCCGTCGTGCGAAATACACGTCGGTAAAAATGCGTTTTTAATTACTGGCCAGCCGGAAAAGGCTGGCCGAATACGTTATGCGCCCGCCGCCAGCAGCAGGTCGGCTATCTCGTGGTAGCCTTTTTCCCGCGCCAGTTCGAGCGGCGTTTTGCCGTATTTGTCGGTCATATGCGGGTTCGCGCCGTGTTCCAGCAGCAGCTTCACAATCTCCTGCTGCTTCGCTCCGCCGTCATTTAATACGATGGCTTCCAGCAGCGGCGTCCAGCCGACAAAGTTGGTGTGGTTGACGTTAATATCGGTTTTTTCCAGCAGCTCACGCACAATGTCCACGTGCCCTTTTTCACTGGCAGGGGTAATGCCCACGCCGCCGAAGCGGGTCAGGCGGTCGAGGTCCGGGTTCGCGGGTAATATCAGCCGCAGGAGGGTGATATCGTTGGTCAGGCAGCTAATCAGGAAGGGGTTAAAACAGGTCTGGTCCTGTTTATCAATATCCGCGCCGGCATCAATTAATAAGGACACACAGGAATAATGTTTGTTCAGGCTGGCAAGAATAATCGCGGTTCTTTTCTGACGGTTGGTGGCGTTAATATCCACGCCTTTCTCCAGACAGGCTTTTAGCGCGTCGGCATTGCCCTGCTCTGCCGCCAGCAGAAATTCAGTAACGAGTTCGTTCGCAGACATAAAGACTCCCGATGATGTGTTGCTGATGACCTGAGAATAGCAACAGCCCTTTCAGAAAAGAATCCGCTTAAAAATCATTCATCGACAGTCAATTCATTGTTGAGTTAAATTCAATAGTTCAGCTAAAACGTGCGTCTGTGCAACCTTTTCCTTATGGCTGGCCGCTTTTTATCGCCGCAGACGGCATTGTTCTTATGGCTGATAAAGCCTTGCACGACAAGGCCTGTAGTAAATCATCAGAACTGTGACCGGCGTCAAATACCGTGTTGCGAGGCTGTTAAAATATGTTCAAAACTGATGGCAACCTGGAGCCGTAATATGAATTCGATCTTTACTGAAGAGAATTTGCTGGCCTTCACGACCGCGGCACGTTTCGGCAGCTTCAGCAAGGCGGCTGCCGAACTGGGCGTTACCACTTCGGCCATCAGTTACACCATTAAGCGGATGGAGACCGGGCTGGACGTGGTGCTGTTTGTCCGCAACACGCGCAGCATTGAGCTGACCGAGTCCGGTTTTTACTTTTATCGCAAAGCGACCGACCTGCTGAATGATTTTCATGCCATCAAGCGCGGAATTGATACCATTTCTCAGGGCATCGAAGCGCGGGTGCGCATCTGTATTAATCAGCTGTTATACACCCCGCGCCATACCGCGCGGCTGCTGCAGGTTCTGAAAAAGCAGTTTCCTACCTGCCAGATCACCGTCACCACCGAGGTGTATAACGGCGTCTGGGACTCAATCATTAATAACCAGGCCAATATCGCCATTGGTGCCCCGGACACGCTGCTCGACGGCGGCGGGATTGATTACACCGAGATCGGCGCCATCCGTTGGGTGTTTGCCATCGCGCCGGAACACCCGCTGGCCTTCGTCCCGGAACCGATAGCGGAGAGCCAGCTGCGCCTGTATCCCAACATCATGGTGGAAGATACGGCACATACCATTAACAAGAAGGTTGGCTGGCTGCTGCACGGACAGGAGGCGATTCTGGTGCCGGACTTTAATACCAAATGCCAGTGTCAGATCCTGGGGGAAGGGATAGGATTTTTGCCGGAATATATGGCGCGGGAAGCGGTGGAAGACGGGCTGCTGGTGACGCGACGTATCAATAACCCGCGTCAGGACTCGCGCATGCTGCTCGCCACGCAGCATGCCGCAACCGGCCAGGTCACGCGCTGGATCAAACAGCAGTTTGGCCCACAGGGCGTGCTGACCGGGATCTACAGCGACTTACTCTGGCGCGCTTAGCTTTTGCTTTGTACCCAAAACGCGTGAATGAGGCCGGGGAAGTAGCCCAGCAGCGTCAGAAGAATGTTGATGATAAACGCCCAGCCAAACCCTTTGCCCAACAGAACGCCCAGCGGCGGCAACAGGATGGTAAAAACAATACGCCAAAAACCCATAAAAACTCCGTGCAAGCTAATCCATTGAAAATAATAAAAGAACACCCTCTAAGCGTAGTCAGTTTATCGGTCTGCGCCAGTTCCATGCCTCGCTTTTACCCTCTTTTACGCTTTTGACACTGGCTTAATGCCCGCAATTACTTTAGCATTACCTTAATTAAGTAAATGCTAAATTATCATGACTGAACTCGAACAGCTTCAGGCCAGCGCAGAGCAGGCCGCCACCCTTTTAAAAGCGATGAGCAACCCACGCAGGCTGCTGATCCTCTGCACACTCTGCGGCGCGCCGGGGACCAGCGCAGGCGAACTGGCCCGCGCGACCGGCCTTAGCGCCTCTGCCACGTCGCAGCATCTGGCGCGTATGCGTGAAGAGGATCTGATCGACAGCACCCGCGACGCGCAGCGCATTCTCTATTTCATTAAAAACGATGCGGTGCATCAGCTCATCAGCACCCTGAAAACCGTTTATTGTCCGTAAGGAGCCGCCCATGTCACTTCCTCTGATTTCACCTCAACAGGCCAGCGCGCGCGTCGCAGAAGGGGCAAAACTGATTGATATCCGTGATGCCGACGAATACGCCCGCGAGCATATTCCTGTCGCCCGGTCCGTGCCGCTGGATACCCTGCCCGCTGGGCTTAAAGCCGAGGCCGGTGACACGATAATTTTCCACTGCCAGTCCGGTGCCCGGACCTCGGGGAATGCCGATCGCCTTGCCCGGGCAGCCGCGCCCGCTCAGGCCTTTGTGATCGAAGGGGGCATTCAGGGCTGGAAGCAGGCCGGGCTGGAGACCGTCGAAGACAGATCCCAGCCGCTGCCGCTGATGCGTCAGGTGCAGATTGCCGCCGGGCTGCTCATTCTGTGCGGCGTGGTGCTGGGCTATAGCGTCTCCGGCGGCTTTTTCCTGCTCAGCGGTTTTGTCGGAGCCGGGCTGCTGTTCGCCGGTGTGACGGGCTTTTGCGGTATGGCGAGACTGCTCAGGGTGATGCCCTGGAACCGGCGCACCTCGTAATCCGTCATCGGTGAAATACGCTGTACCCGACGTCCTGCGTGGGCTAAGGTGAAGATCGCTAAAACGATGAGGAGGTTCTATGTTTGCTGTCGGTGATTATGTACAACCGCGTCAGGGCGGGCCAAAACTGAAAGTGCTCGACGTGAAGGGGGATAGCATTGTGGCGGTGCAGGCCAGCAATGAAGAGGGTGAGAAATTTACCCTGAAAGCAGCAGAAGTCGTGCTGTATAGCGAAGAAGGTGATTTCGGCGTCTGCTAAACAGACATCCGGGCGGACGCTTCCGCCCGGCTCACGGATTAGATCAGAAAATCATCCAGTGATTTACCGTTAGCCAGCGCGCTGGCAATAGGCTTCGGCGTACGACCCTGGCCGGTCCACGTTTTCTCTTCACCGTTCTGGTCAATAAAGCGATATTTCGCTTCACGCGGTTTACGTTTTTTCACCGTTTTACCCGCCAGCGCCCGTTCAGAGTTCAGCAGTTCGGTTGGAGAAATACCATCGGCTTTCATCAGTTCCAATAGGGCATTAATTTTTTCCTGCTGCTCAGCGCGCTGCTGTTCTAATTCCGCCAGCTCACTCCGTTTCTCTTCGGCAACGACCCTGACCTTTTCCAGCATTTCCTCAAGAACGTCCAGGGATAATTCACGCGCCATGGCGCGCAGAGTTCGGATATTATTAAGATTCTGTAACGTCAAAGACATATTATTTGAAAACCTTTTCTTTGGGGTAAATAGATAAATCACCGAAAGAATAATTCATTTCAGTGAAAATATCTACCCACGGGTCCGCTCTACCAATAATGCCAATACCTTTATATGTCACCCTTTATATTATCATATACGGTTTGCGAGGTATGTTTGCATTGATCTCTGACCACACTATAAATGGTCATCCTTAAGCCAAATTACAGCATTCTGCGCCACCCGGAACGACACTTACACACACGTCAGCACCACCACCAATAACCAATTGTTTTTAAATAAAAAAGTATTAAGCGGGACAGATTATAACGAACCGATCAAAAAACAATCATTTTTAGAGAATTTTGTGGACAAAACGCGATTAAATAAAAATTAATCACTAGTTGTTAGTTCAAACCCAGAGAGATACGCTATACACGTCAAACAAACCAACCTAAAGCACTATGCGCTGCGGGAAAATCGTTTCTTTTGTGTTCTTCTCAAGGAGTTCAGCCATGTTCTCACCGCAATCACGCCTGCGCCATGCGGTAGCGGATACTTTCGCGATGGTTGTCTACTGTTCCGTCGTGAACATGCTGATTGAAATATTCCTCTCCGGAATGACCTTTGAGCAGTCACTTTCCTCTCGCCTGGTGGCGATCCCGGTCAATATTATTATTGCCTGGCCTTACGGTTTATACCGCGATGCGGTAATGCGTTTTGCTCGGCGACTCAGCCCCGCTGGCTGGGTGAAAAACCTGGCAGACGTTCTGGCGTATGTGACCTTCCAGTCTCCGGTTTACGTGGCCATTCTGCTGACGGTGGGGGCGGACTGGCACCAGATCGCGGCGGCGGTCAGCTCAAATATTGTGATTTCAATGCTGATGGGGGCGGTGTATGGCTATTTTCTCGACTACTGTCGCCGCCTGTTCAGGGTCAGCCAGTACAGCCAGGCAAAAGCGTGATGTGAAGCGACTGGCGCACGCCAGTCGCAAGTTTACTGTACGTCGCCAAACAGGCCTTTCAAAAACCGTTCCAGCGCCATACGCGAGCTGAAGCCATGCGGAATACCATAATGCTCATGCGTCTCGCCGCCTAAATAGAGCGGGAATTGCTGATAATGATCGCAGGTTTTAATATCCGAGGCTGGCTCAGCAAATGACAAACTTCTGTCTTTCAGCGTCGGGTGAATAATGAGAGCGGTACGTCCCATTCTTGCTTCACGATTAACGTAAACGTAATTCTCGCCACGGCGATAACCATACGCTTTTGGTGTCACCTCATCCATGGTGAATCCCTCTTTTTCAAGAACGCGCGCCACCTCATCAGGTCGTAAATACATATCTTTTCCTCGTTATCTTTTCCTGCCCGGCAACCTTACAGTATTCAGCATTAGCAGGGCTTTCAGAATAGTCCATAAACTGCCGGATAACGCGTGATGCGCTTCAGATATTAAATTTCTGAACTAAACTGAACGGGAACACAAGATTACGGAGGAACGTATGTTTAACAGACCGAACCGAAACGATATTAATGACGACGCGCAGGATATTCGTAATGATGTCAGCCAATTAGCGGATTCGCTGGAAGAGGTGCTGAAATCCTGGGGAAGTGGCGCGAAGGACGAAGCGGATGCGGCTAAACGTAAGGCTCAGTCTCTGCTCCGTGAAACCCGTGCGCGTCTGAACGGACGTACCCGTACGACTCAGGCGGCCTGCGATGCGGTCAGTTGCGCAACCACCTTCGTGCGCGAGAAAC
Organism: Enterobacter sp. K16B; assembly: GCF_020216105.1. Lineage (NCBI taxonomy): Bacteria > Pseudomonadati > Pseudomonadota > Gammaproteobacteria > Enterobacterales > Enterobacteriaceae > Enterobacter > Enterobacter sp. K16B. The sequence goes on along the minus strand of NZ_JAIWJZ010000012.1, from coordinate 18,763 downwards.
CGCTCTGCACGCTGGGCACGGTGGCGGCAGTCGGGATCTTCGTCGGAGCCCTCCTTAGCCTGCGTAAATAACGCCTTGTGAGTTGTTTTTCTGCCCCGGTGGCCAGCGGCTGCCGGGGCTTTTCTTTGCCCGAACGCCTGAAAAACCCGTACAGCCTGCCCTGCCCCGCTGTGCTCATCACAGGGGCGATATCAATCTAAATTTCCCATATCTTGTATGGTTGAAAGTTAAGACAACTACATCTAGTATTCCTTTTAGCAAGAGACACACAACCTGACGCGATGATTCGCGCCGCTCCCTCATTTTAAATGGAAATACGAATCATGAGCATTATTATTTACACACGTAACGATTGTGTTCAGTGCCACGCCACAAAACGTGCGATGGAAAGCCGTGGTGTGGCTTTTGAGATGGTGAATATTGATCAGCAGCCCGAGGCCGCCGATACCCTGCGTGCGCAGGGGTTCCGTCAGCTTCCGGTCGTTGTCGCCGGGGAGCTTAGCTGGTCTGGCTTCCGCCCGGACATGATCAACCGCCTGAGCGCGCAGGCCTCCCGGGCATGAGTGGGCTGGTTTTCTTCTCCAGCAGCTCGGAAAACACGCTTCGTTTTATTGAGCGCGTCGGGCTGCCAGCGGTGCGCATTCCGCTCAACGAGCGGGAGCGCATCCGGGTAGAGGAACCGTACATTCTGGTGGTGCCGAGCTATGGCGGCGGCGGCACGGCGGGGGCCGTTCCCCGTCAGGTGATCCGCTTTCTCAACGATCCTCATAACCGCGGGCTGATCCGCGGCGTGATTGCGGCGGGCAACCGCAATTTCGGCGATGCCTTTGGCCGCGCCGGGGATGTCATCTCTCAAAAATGCGGCGTGCCGTATCTCTATCGCTTCGAGCTCATGGGGACACAGCAGGACGTCGAAAACGTGCGTAAAGGAGTGAACGAATTTTGGCAACGACAACCGCAGAACGGGTAATTCAGGCGACGCCGGATTACCACGCATTAAACGCAATGCTTAACCTCTACGATCGTCAGGGGCGCATTCAGTTCGGGAAAGATCGCGAGGCGGTGGACGCCTTTTTTGCCGCCCATGTGCGGCCCAACAGCGTGACCTTTGCGAGCCAGAATGAGCGCCTCGACTATCTGATCAAAGAGGGCTACTACGACGCACGCGTCCTGTCCCGCTATCAACGCCCCTTCGTTGTGAGTCTGTTTGAACGCGCGCACGCCAGCGGTTTTCGTTTCCAGACCTTCCTTGGCGCATGGAAGTACTACACCAGCTACACCCTGAAAACCTTTGACGGTAAACGCTACCTGGAAAGCTTTGAAGATCGCGTGGTGATGGTGGCGTTGACGCTGGCGCAGGGTGATGAAGCGCTGGCGCAACAGCTAAGCGATGAGATCCTCTCCGGGCGCTTCCAGCCCGCCACGCCAACCTTCCTCAACTGCGGCAAGGCCCAGCGCGGCGAGCTGGTCTCCTGCTTCCTGCTGCGCATTGAAGACAATATGGAGTCAATTGGCCGCGCGGTGAATTCAGCGCTACAGCTTTCCAAACGCGGCGGCGGCGTGGCGTTTCTGCTCTCTAACCTGCGTGAAGCCGGGGCGCCGATCAAGCGCATCGAAAACCAGTCCTCCGGGGTGATCCCGGTGATGAAGATGCTGGAAGATGCCTTCTCCTATGCCAACCAGCTTGGCGCGCGTCAGGGTGCAGGCGCGGTTTACCTGCATGCGCACCATCCGGATATTCTGCGTTTTCTGGATACCAAACGCGAAAACGCCGACGAAAAAATCCGTATCAAAACCCTGTCACTGGGGGTGGTGATCCCGGATATCACCTTCCGGCTTGCCAAAGAGAATGCTGAGATGGCGCTCTTCTCGCCGTATGACATCGAGCGAATTTACGGCAAAGCCTTTGGCGATGTGGCCATCAGCGAGCGCTACGACGAACTGGTGGCCGACGATCGTATTCGCAAAAAATATATCAACGCCCGCGATTTCTTCCAGACGCTGGCCGAAATTCAGTTTGAGTCCGGCTATCCGTACATCATGTACGAGGACACGGTGAACCGCGCCAACCCGATTGCCGGGCGCATCAACATGAGCAACCTGTGCTCGGAGATTTTGCAGGTCAACAGCGCGTCAACCTACGATGAGAACCTCGACTACGCGGAGATCGGCAAGGATATCTCCTGTAACCTCGGGTCGCTGAATATTGCCCATACCATGGATTCCCCCGACTTTGGCCGCACGGTGGAGACGGCCATTCGCGGCCTGACGGCGGTGTCGGACATGAGCCACATCCGCAGCGTGCCGTCCATTGAAGCAGGTAACGCCGCGTCGCACGCTATCGGACTTGGGCAGATGAACCTGCACGGCTATCTGGCGCGGGAAGGCATTGCCTACGGCAGCCCGGAAGGGCTGGATTTCACCAATCTCTATTTTTACACCATCACCTGGCATGCGCTGCACACCTCGATGATGCTGGCGCGCGAGCGTAACCAGCGCTTCGCGGGCTTTGAGCACTCCCGCTACGCCAGCGGAGAGTATTTCAGCCAATACCTGGAAGGCGACTGGCAGCCGAAAACAGCGCGAGTGCGTGAGCTGTTTGCCCGCGCCGGGATCGTCCTGCCGACGCGCGAGATGTGGCAGCAGTTGCGAGATGACGTGATGCGTTACGGCATCTATAACCAGAACCTGCAGGCGGTGCCGCCAACCGGGTCAATCTCCTACATCAACCACGCCACGTCGAGCATTCACCCGATTGTGTCAAAAATAGAGATCCGCAAGGAAGGTAAAACCGGGCGCGTTTACTACCCTGCCCCGTTTATGACCAATGAGAACCTGGCGCTGTATCAGGACGCGTACGAGATCGGCCCGGAGAAAATCATTGATACCTACGCCGAGGCGACAAAACATGTGGATCAGGGGCTGTCGCTGACGCTCTTCTTCCCGGACACCGCCACCACGCGGGATATCAATAAAGCGCAGATCTACGCCTGGAAAAAAGGCATTAAAACGCTCTACTACATTCGCCTGCGCCAGCTTGCGCTGGAAGGCACCGAAATTGAAGGCTGCGTGTCCTGCGCGCTGTAAGGAGAAAGGATGAAACTGTCACGCGTGAGCGCCGTTAACTGGAACAAAATCCAGGACGACAAAGATCTGGAAGTGTGGAACCGGCTGACAAGCAACTTCTGGCTGCCGGAAAAAGTCCCGCTCTCCAACGATATTCCGGCCTGGCAAACGCTCAGCCACGCCGAACAGCAGCTGACGATCCGCGTCTTTACCGGTCTGACGCTACTGGACACCATCCAGAATACCGTCGGCGCACCCGCCCTGATGCATGATGCGCTGACGCCTCACGAAGAGGCGGTGATGTCCAACATCAGCTTTATGGAGGCGGTGCACGCCCGCTCCTACAGCTCGATATTCTCCACGCTGTGCCAGACCAAAGATGTGGATGCCGCGTACCGCTGGAGTGAGGAGAGCGAGTCATTGCAGCGCAAGGCCCGCCTGGTGCTGGACTATTATCAGGCTGATGAGCCGCTGAAGAAGAAAATCGCCAGCGTGTTCCTGGAATCTTTCCTCTTCTATTCCGGCTTCTGGCTGCCGATGTACTGGTCGAGCCGCGGCAAGCTGACCAACACCGCCGATTTGATTCGCCTTATCATCCGCGATGAAGCGGTACACGGGTATTACATCGGCTATAAGTATCAGAAAGGACTTGAGAAAGTCAGCGAGGCGAAGCGTGAGGAGCTCAAAGGGTTTGCGCTCGATTTGCTGATGGATCTGTACGACAACGAGCTGAGCTATACCGAGGAACTGTACGCCGGTACCGGCTGGGAGGAGGACGTGAAGGCCTTCCTCTGCTACAACGCCAACAAGGCGCTGATGAACCTGGGGTACGACGCGATGTTCCCGCCGGAGATGGCGGAGGTCAACCCGGCGATTCTGTCCGCGCTGTCGCCCAACGCTGACGAAAACCACGATTTCTTCTCGGGATCTGGCTCATCGTACGTGATGGGTAAAGCGGTGGAAACGGAGGACGAAGACTGGGATTTTTAATGAACGCTAACGTTCGTTAATTTAATATAAACCCAACATTTTCCTCTCGAATATTTACAAAGCGACTACACTGTCATTTCCACGTCATATTCGCCTGAATCGTCATGTTCAGGCGAAATTCCCCGATGCCGCAGCAAAAAATTGCGAAAAATTCAAACCACGCTCAGCCCTTTACTCATGGGAAATTCAGCCGTTTCGCTTGCCTGAAAATTCACGCCATAAGCAAACACAGGGTTGTCTCAGATTCTCAGTATGTTAGGGTTATGCCCGTTAACAATTTACCATGGTAATCATATCGACATAAACAAATAACAGGACACTCTCTATTGCATGGCAATTAAATTAGAAGTGAAAAATCTATATAAGGTATTTGGCGAGCATCCACAGCGCGCATTCAAATATATTGAGAAAGGCCTTTCGAAAGAGCAAATTCTGGAAAAAACCGGGCTATCGCTTGGCGTGAAAAACGCCAGTCTGGCCATTGAAGAAGGCGAGATTTTTGTCATCATGGGATTATCCGGTTCGGGTAAATCCACTATGGTTCGCCTTCTCAATCGCCTGATTGAACCCACCCGCGGTCAGGTGCTGATTGACGGCGTGGATATCGCCAGAATATCCGACGCTGAGCTTCGCGAGGTGCGCAGAAAGAAGATTGCGATGGTGTTCCAGTCATTCGCGCTGATGCCGCACATGACGGTGCTGGATAATACCGCCTTTGGCATGGAATTAGCCGGTACGCCCGCTCAGGAACGTCAGGAAAAAGCCCTTGATGCGCTGCGTCAGGTCGGGCTGGAAAATTATGCCCATGCGTACCCGGATGAACTTTCTGGCGGCATGCGCCAGCGCGTGGGATTAGCCCGCGCATTAGCCATTAATCCGGATATTTTATTAATGGATGAAGCCTTCTCGGCCCTCGACCCATTAATTCGCACCGAGATGCAGGATGAGCTGGTAAAATTACAGGCGAAACATCAGCGCACCATTGTTTTTATTTCTCACGATCTGGATGAAGCCATGCGAATTGGCGACCGTATTGCCATTATGCAAAATGGTGAAGTGGTGCAGGTCGGCACGCCGGATGAAATTCTCAATAATCCGGCCAATGATTATGTGCGCACCTTCTTCCGCGGCGTGGATATTAGCCAGGTCTTTAGCGCCAAAGATATTGCCCGCAGAACGCCCAACGGCATTATCCGTAAAACGCCCGGTTTTGGCCCGCGCTCGGCCCTCAAGCTGCTGCAGGACGAAGACCGTGAATACGGCTATCTGGTTGAACGCGGCAATAAATTTGTTGGCGTTGTCTCCATCGACTCTCTGAAAACCGCCCTTGGCGAAAACCAGGGAATCGATGCGGCGTTAATTGACGCTCCGCTTGCCGTGGACGCCGAAACGCCGCTCAGCGAGTTGCTCTCTCACGTCGGCCAGGCGCCATGCGCCGTGCCGGTCGTGGGTGAGGAACAACAGTACGTCGGCATCATCTCAAAACGCATGTTGCTGCAGGCTTTAGATCGCGAGGGAGCAAACAATGACCGATCAATCTAACCCGTGGGGTACCACTGAAGCCGCGGACAGCGCGGCGCAATCTGCCGACGCGTGGGGTTCCGCGCCAGCTCCTGCCGACGGTGGGGGTGCAGCAGACTGGCTGAACAGCGCGCCCGCGCCTGCGCCAGAACACTTCAACATCATGGATCCGTTCCATAAAACGCTGATCCCGCTGGACAGCTGGGTGACGGAGGGGATCGACTGGGTGGTGACGCACTTCCGCCCGGTGTTCCAGGGGATCCGCATCCCGGTGGATTACATCCTTAACGGCTTTCAGCAGCTGATGCTGGGCATGCCGGCGCCGGTGGCGATTGTGCTGTTTTCCCTGATCGCCTGGCAGTTTGGCAGCGCGGGGATGGGGATCGCCACGCTGATCTCATTGATTGCGATCGGTGCCATCGGGGCCTGGTCGCAGGCGATGATCACCCTGGCGCTGGTGCTGACCGCCCTGCTCTTCTGCATTGTTATCGGCCTGCCGATGGGGATCTGGCTGGCCCGCAGCCCGAGGGCGGCGAAGATCATTCGTCCCCTGTTGGATGCGATGCAGACCACGCCAGCGTTCGTCTATCTGGTACCTATCGTCATGCTGTTCGGCATCGGCAACGTGCCGGGGGTCGTGGTGACCATTATCTTCGCCCTGCCGCCGATTATTCGTCTGACCATTCTGGGCATTAACCAGGTCCCTGCGGATCTGATCGAAGCGTCACGTTCGTTTGGCGCCAGCCCGCGTCAGATGCTGTTTAAGGTTCAGCTCCCGCTGGCAATGCCGACCATCATGGCAGGCGTTAACCAGACGCTGATGCTGGCGCTGTCGATGGTGGTCATTGCCTCGATGATTGCCGTTGGCGGTCTCGGTCAGATGGTGCTGCGCGGCATTGGCCGTCTCGACATGGGACTGGCTACCGTTGGCGGCGTCGGGATTGTGATCCTCGCCATTATTCTTGACCGCCTGACCCAGGCCGTCGGTCGTGATTCACGCAGTCGCGGCAACCGTCGCTGGTACACCACCGGCCCCGTCGGGTTACTCACCCGCCCATTCATTAAATAAGGAACAACGATGCGACAGAGCGTACTTTTTGCCACAGCGTTTGCCACCCTTGTCTCCACCAGCGCATTCGCCGCTGACCTGCCGGGCAAAGGCATTACCGTGCAGCCGGTGCAGAGCACCATTTCGGAAGAGAGCTTCCAGACCCTGCTGGTCAGCCGCGCACTGGAGAAGCTGGGCTACACGGTTAACACGCCGAGCGAAGTAGATTACAACGTCGGCTATACCTCGATTGCCTCCGGTGATGCTACCTTTACCGCCGTAAACTGGCAGCCGCTGCACGACGACATGTATGCCGCCGCCGGTGGCGATAAGAAATTCTACCGCGAAGGCACCTTTGTAACCGGTGCGGCCCAGGGTTATCTGATCGACAAGAAAACCGCCGACCAGTATCACATCACCAATATTGCGCAGCTGAAAGATCCGCAGATCGCGAAGCTGTTCGACACCAACGGCGACGGTAAAGCCGACATGATGGGCTGCTCGCCGGGCTGGGGCTGTGAAGCGGTGATTAACCACCAGAACAAAGCGTTTGATCTGGCGAAAACGGTCGAGGTGAGCCACGGCAACTATTCGGCGATGATGGCCGATACCATCGCCCGCTTCAAAGAGGGCAAACCGGTGATCTACTACACCTGGACGCCATACTGGGTAAGCGACGTGCTGAAGCCGGGTAAAGACGTGGTGTGGCTGCAGGTGCCGTTCTCCTCCCTGCCGGGCGAGCAAAAGGATATCGACACTAAACTGCCGAACGGCATGAACTACGGTTTCCCGGTGAACACCATGCACATCGTCGCCAACAAAGCCTGGGCAGAGAAAAACCCGGCGGCGGCGAAGCTGTTCTCGGTGATGAAGCTGCCGCTGGCGGACATTAACGCCCAGAACGCAATGATGCATGCGGGCAAATCCTCTGAGGCGGATGTGAAAGGTCATGTGGACGGCTGGATCAAAGCCCACCAGCAGCAGTTTGACGGCTGGGTGAAAGAGGCGCTTGCGGCGCAGAAGTAAAAATACACCCCTCCCCCGGCCCTCTCCCCAAAGGGGAAGGGGTTAGGGTGAGGGGATCAATCCGCACCGAACCCAAACCGCACAATCCATCACGTAACAATCCCCCACTATTCACAATCATTAGCTATTATGGTTTCCGGAAAAATAATCACTTCACTAACGATTCCTGAAACTATTGACCAAAACAACTCAAGGGCTTAGCCCCGCACTCATCCTTTTAATGTCCGTGGCAACGGGTCTGGCGGTCGCCAGTAACTACTACGCACAACCTCTTCTCGACACCATCGCCCGCGCGTTCAACCTCTCTGCCAGCTCCGCAGGCTTTATTGTTACGGCCGCGCAGCTCGGCTATGCCGCCGGGCTGCTGTTCCTGGTGCCGCTGGGCGATATGTTTGAACGCCGGATACTGATTGTCTCCATGACCCTGCTGGCCGCCGGCGGGATGCTGATCACCGCCAGCAGCCAGTCGCTGACGATGATGATCGTCGGTACCGCGCTTACGGGGCTGTTCTCCGTGGTGGCACAAATTCTGGTGCCTCTCGCGGCGACCCTCGCCTCCCCGGAAAAACGCGGCAAGGTGGTGGGTACCATTATGAGCGGCCTGCTGCTGGGGATTTTGCTGGCGCGTACCGTTGCAGGACTGCTGGCAAGTCTCGGCGGCTGGCGCACCGTTTACTGGGTGGCGAGCGTCCTGATGGTCGTTATGGCACTGGCGCTGTGGCGCGGGCTGCCGAAGGTGAAGCAGGAGAACCATCTGAACTATCCGCAGCTGCTGGCCTCCGTGTTTAGCCTGTTCACGCAGGATAAACTTCTGCGCACCCGCGCCCTGCTCGGCTGTTTCACCTTCGCTAACTTCAGCATTCTGTGGACGTCGATGGCGTTTCTGCTTGCCGCCCCGCCGTTCAATTATTCCGAAGGGGTGATTGGTCTGTTCGGTCTGGCCGGTGCCGCTGGCGCGCTGGGCGCGCGTCCCGCGGGCGGGCTGGCCGACAAGGGCAAATCTCACCTGACCACCTCCGCAGGGCTGATTTTACTCCTGCTCTCCTGGGCGGCAATCTGGTACGGACACGTCTCGGTACTGGCGCTGATCGTCGGTATTCTGGTGCTCGATCTCACCGTGCAGGGCGTTCATATCACCAATCAGACCGTGATTTACCGCGTGAAGCCAGAGGCGCGTAACCGCCTCACGGCCGGATACATGACCAGCTACTTTATTGGCGGCGCAGCGGGTTCGCTCATTTCCGCCTCGGCGTGGCAGCATGCCGGCTGGTCCGGCGTGTGTGGGATTGGTGCCATCGTTGCCGCACTCAACCTGGTGGTATGGTGGCGCGGCTACCATCGCCAGGAGGCAATTCATTAAGTTTTACATTGCGTTGGGCCTCTTAGGGTGTAAAGAGGCCCCTCAGTCTGTTAATGTAAACGTAATCATTTATCCCAGAAATTTTAATGTGGGTGACATATTTACAATCGGCATGAACAGTTCAGACCCCCGTCCTCACATCCTCTCTTCAGCGGGTTCACACCCTACCCTTTCTGTGCTCACCGGGTCACGGACTTACCCGGCGCTTTCTGATGGTGACATTAATTTGGCGGATATAACCGCACAAATAATTCATTTACATTATTTGTCACCGTCGTTACTATATCGGCTGTAATTAATGAGGTTATGCCCAAATGGATAGTTCGTTTACGCCCATTGAACAAATGCTTAAATTCCGCGCCAGTCGCCATGAGGACTTCCCGTACCAGGAAATCCTGCTGACTCGCCTGTGCATGCACATGCAGGGTAAGCTACTGGAAAACCGTAATAAAATGCTGAAAGCTCAAGGGATTAACGAGACGTTGTTTATGGCGTTGATTACGCTGGAGTCTCAGGAAAACCACAGTATTCAGCCTTCCGAATTGAGCTGCGCGCTGGGCTCCTCCCGTACCAATGCGACCCGTATTGCCGATGAGCTTGAAAAGCGTGGCTGGATTGAACGCCGTGAAAGCGACAACGATCGCCGCTGCCTGCATCTGCAACTGACCGACAAAGGTCACCAGTTCCTGCGTGAGGTGCTGCCACCTCAGCACAATTGCCTGCACAAACTGTGGTCCGCCCTCAGCGCTGCCGAGCGCGACCAGCTTGAGCACATCACTCGCAAGCTGCTCACCCGTCTGGACCAGATGGATGAAGACGGCGCCGTTCTTGAGGCGCTGCGCTAACGCGACGACACGCTCAACCATCCAGATTCATAAGAAAACCGACAGGCCAGCACGTCACACTGCTGGCCTTTCTGACAACAGGTCGGCTCAGCCGATGTGAAAATAAGAAGATCGTGGAGAACAACAATGAGCGCAAATGCGGAGAGCACTACCCCGCAGCAACCGGCCAATAAGAAAGGCAAACGTAAGAGCGCCCTTCTTCTGTTGACCTTGCTCTTTATCATTATTGCCGTGGCATATGGGATCTATTGGTTTTTAGTACTGCGTCATGCTGAGGAAACAGACGACGCTTACGTGGCAGGGAACCAGGTACAAATTATGGCGCAGGTGTCGGGCAGCGTGACGAAAGTCTGGGCTGACAATACCGACTTTGTGCAAAAAGGCGATGTGTTGGTGACCCTCGACCCGACCGACGCCCAGCAGGCATTTGAGAAAGCGAAGACCGCGCTGGCCTCCAGCGTCCGTCAGACCCGCCAGCTGATGATCAACAGCAAACAGCTGCAGGCCAACATCGACGTGCAGAAAACCGCACTCGCCCAGGCGCAGAGCGACCTGAACCGCCGCGTACCGCTCGGCAGCGCCAACCTGATTGGCCGTGAAGAGCTGCAGCACGCGCGTGACGCCGTTGCCAGCGCTCAGGCACAACTGGATGTCGCCATTCAACAGTACAACGCCAACCAGGCGATGGTGCTGGGCACCAGCCTCGAAAACCAGCCAGCTGTACAGCAGGCCGCGACTGAAGTGCGCAACGCATGGCTTGCCCTGCAGCGTACCAAAATCGTCAGCCCGATGACCGGCTATGTCTCCCGCCGTTCCGTCCAGCCAGGGGCGCAGATTAGCCCTACCACCCCGCTGATGGCGGTCGTGCCGGCGGACAATCTGTGGGTTGATGCCAACTTTAAAGAGACGCAGCTCGCCCATATGCGTATCGGCCAGACCGCGACGGTTGTCAGCGACATCTACGGCGATGACGTGAAGTACACCGGGAAAGTGGTTGGCCTGGATATGGGGACCGGCAGCGCCTTCTCCCTGCTGCCCGCGCAGAACGCCACCGGTAACTGGATCAAAGTAGTCCAGCGTCTGCCTGTGCGTATCGAACTGGATGCCAAACAGCTGGCGGATCACCCGCTGCGTATCGGCCTCTCTACGCTGGTGACGGTCGACACCGCCAACCGCGACGGTCAGATCCTGGCAAGCCAGGTGCGTAGCAGCCCGGCGTATGAGAGTAACGCCCGTGAAATTAGCCTCGATCCGGTCAACAAGCTGATCGATGACATCGTGAAGGCAAACGCCGGTTAATCCGAAGGTGAGCGTTATGCAACAGCAAAAGCCGCAAAAACCGCTGGAGGGCGCGCAGCTGGTCATTATGACCATTGCGCTGTCGCTGGCGACATTCATGCAGGTGCTGGACTCCACCATCGCAAACGTGGCCATCCCGACCATCGCCGGTAACCTTGGCTCGTCCCTGAGCCAGGGGACCTGGGTCATCACCTCGTTTGGGGTGGCGAACGCCATCTCCATTCCGATTACCGGCTGGCTGGCGAAGCGCGTCGGGGAAGTGAAGCTGTTCCTCTGGTCCACGGTGGCGTTTGTGCTGGCCTCCTGGGCCTGCGGCATGTCCAGCAGCCTGACGATGCTGATTTTCTTCCGCGTCATTCAGGGGATAGTCGCGGGGCCGCTGATCCCGCTCTCCCAGAGTTTGCTGTTGAGCAACTACCCTCCCGCAAAACGCTCCGTCGCGCTGGCGCTGTGGTCGATGACCGTTATCGTCGCGCCTATCTGCGGACCGATTCTGGGTGGCTACATCAGCGATAACTACCACTGGGGCTGGATCTTCTTTATCAACGTCCCGATTGGTGCCGTCGTGGTGCTGATGACGCTGCAATCCCTGCGCGGCCGTGAAACGCGTACCGAGCAGCGGCGTATCGACAGCATCGGTCTGGCGCTGCTGATCCTCGGCATCGGCAGTCTGCAGATCATGCTCGACCGCGGTAAAGAGCTCGACTGGTTCAACTCGCAGGAAATTATCATCCTGACCATTGTCGCGGTGGTGTCGCTGAGCTTCCTGATTGTCTGGGAGCTGACGGACGAAAACCCGATAGTCGATCTCTCGCTGTTTAAGTCGCGAAACTTCACCATCGGCTGTCTGTGTATCAGCCTCGCCTATATGCTCTACTTCGGCGCGATTGTTCTGCTGCCGCAGCTGTTGCAGGAGGTTTATGGCTATACCGCAACCTGGGCGGGTCTGGCGTCCGCGCCGGTCGGGGTGATCCCGGTCCTGCTGTCGCCGATTATTGGCCGCTTTGCCCACAAGCTCGACATGCGTCGGCTGGTGACCTTCAGCTTCATTATGTATGCGGTGTGCTTCTACTGGCGCGCGTATACCTTCGAGCCGGGAATGGACTTTGGCGCCTCTGCGTGGCCGCAGTTTATTCAGGGCTTCGCGGTTGCGTGCTTCTTTATGCCGCTGACCACCATCACGCTCTCTGGCCTGCCGCCTGAGCGTCTGGCGGCCGCGTCGAGCCTGTCGAACTTCACCCGTACGCTGGCGGGCTCCATCGGGACGTCGATCACCACCACCCTGTGGACAAACCGTGAATCGATGCACCACGCGCAGCTGACCGAAGCGGTGAATCCCTACAACCCAAATGCGCAGCAGATGTATAGCCAGCTTCAGGGAATGGGCATGACGGAGCAGCAGGCGTCCGGCTGGATTGCCCAGCAGATCACCAACCAGGGGCTGATTATCTCGGCTAACGAGATTTTCTGGATTTCGGCAGGGATCTTTATCGTCCTGCTGGGGCTGGTGTGGTTTGCCAGACCGCCGTTTGGTGCCGGTGGCGGGGGTGGCGGCGCGCATTAGTCCTCTGCCGGGTTGCACGGTGGCGGCTACCATCGCCACCGTGTCCAAAACGCGACAGCAATTGTCACCTCCGATAAAGCAGCGCGCCTGAAATCCCTTCACGATAGTGAAAAGACAACAGGAGCGCATCATGCTGAACACACCCGCCGACAAATACCAGCCTTATCCCGCTATCTCCCTTCCCGACCGCCGCTGGCCGGAGCAACGCATTACCCGCGCGCCGCGCTGGCTCTCCACCGACTTACGCGACGGCAACCAGGCCCTGGCCGAGCCGATGGACAGTGCGCGCAAGCTGCAGTTCTGGGATCTGCTGCTGAGCTGCGGGTTTAAAGAGATCGAGGTCGCTTTTCCCTCCGCCTCGCAGACGGATTTCAACTTTGTCCGCCAGCTGATTGAAGAGAACCGTATTCCGGATGACGTTACGATTCAGGTGCTTACTCAGGCGCGGGAAGATCTCATCCATCGTACTTTTGAATCCCTGCGCGGCGCGAAGCAGGCCACCGTCCATCTGTATAACGCCACCGCTCCGCTGTTCCGCCGCCTGGTATTCGGCATGGAGAAAGGGCAAATCGTTGAGCTGGCGACGCGCGCCACGCGTCTCATCCGTAAGCTGTGCGAGGAAAATCCCGACACCCGCTGGCAGTATGAATACTCTCCGGAGACCTTCTGCTTTACCGAGCCGGAATTTGCGCTGGAGATTTGTGAAGCCGTGGCGGAGATCTGGCAGCCGTGCGACGAACGCCCGATGGTGATCAACTTACCCGCGACCGTCGAAGTGAGTACGCCGAACGTCTATGCCGATCAGATCGAGTATTTCTGTCGCCACTTTAGCCGCCGCCGCGATGTCTGCATCAGCGTGCATCCGCATAACGACCGCGGTAGCGGCGTCGCCAGCGCCGAGCTGGCCGTGATGGCGGGCGCTGACCGCGTGGAGGGCTGTCTCTTCGGGAACGGGGAACGTACAGGCAACGTCTGCCTGGTGACGCTGGCGATGAACCTTTACAGCCAGGGTATTAGCCCGAATCTGGACTTTAGCGATATGAACCGGGTGGTGGAAGTGGTGGAAACCTGCAACCAGCTGCCGGTGCATCCGCGCCATCCGTGGGCCGGACGGCTGGCCTATACCGCCTTCTCCGGCTCGCACCAGGACGCCATCAAAAAAGGCTTTGATGCCCGCAGGCCAGGCGACCGCTGGGAGATGCCTTACCTGCCCGTGGACCCGCAGGATATCGGCTGCACCTACGAAGCGGTGATCCGCGTGAACAGCCAGTCAGGGAAAAGCGGCAGCGCGTGGCTTATCGAGCAGAATCATGGTCTGAAATTACCCCGCGCCCTGCAGCAGGATTTCAGCCAGCATGTACAGCAGGAAACCGACCGCCACGGAAAAGAGATGACGCAAAACGCGCTGTGGCAATTGTTCCGCACCCGCTACGGCCTGGTGGCAACGCCGCCGTTAGCGCTGCAATCCTATCGCAGCGATGGCCAGCAGGACGGTCAGCTGCGTTTGACGGCAAGCATCTGTACGCAGGGGGGAACGCGCCAGCTCGAAGGTCAGGGTAATGGCCTGCTGTCCGCCGCCGCTCAGGGGTTAAGCCGCTGGGTCAACGCGCCGTTCGTGATTAAGGATTATCACGAACATTCGTTAGGCGAACGCAGCGACAGCCGTTCGGTGGCGTACATTCGCTGCCTGTTTCAGGACGGCAGCAGCCGCTGGGGCGTGGGAATTGACAGCGACGTCTCGCGCGCCTCGCTTCAGGCACTTTTTAATGCGGTTAGCTGTCTTTGAAGTAGTCGCTGGGTGAAATGCCCATCACCCGGCGGAACATGGCCGTAAAGGCGCTGTGACTGCCGTAACCCAGCTCCAGCGCCACCCGAAGCACCGGCTGGCCCTGCGCAAGCCGTACCAGCGCCTCCAGCAGGCGCGCCCGTCTCAGCCACTCACCGTAGCTTAATCCCGTCTGCTGCTGAAAATGGCGGTTCATTGTGCGCTCGCTCATGCCAAGCAGGCCCGCGGCTTGTGCAGTGCTCCAGCTCTCCCCGGCGGTCTGGCGGATCTGCTGGCAAAGACGTCGTAGCGGTTCACTTTCCGGCTCCGGGAGATGAAACGGCAGTACCGGCATAAGGCGAATTTCATCGAGAATGAGCTCATACACGCGTTCGTCTCGGCTCCCCGGTGCATAAGACTCGGGAAGCGAGAGCGCAGCGAGGATCAGTTCCCGCAGCAGCGGGGAGATCTGCACGATCTGGCAGGTGGCCGGGAGATCGGCCCGCGCCAGCGGATCGATAAACAGCGTGCGCGCCGCCACGTTGCCGGTAATACGCAACGAGTGACGGGTACCCGCCGGTAGCCAGACGCCGCGGCCCGGAGGGACAACCCAGCAGCCGGATGCGGTATCTACCCGTACCACGCCGCTCAGGGTATGCAGCAGTTGGGCGCAGTCATGTTCATGCCACGGCTCGCTGTCACCATGAACGTAATCATGGGCAAACGGCACAAGGGGACGATGGGTAAAGGAGAAGGTTAAGGTTGTGGTCATGGGATTAAACCACCCTCGCCCTACCCTCTCCCGGTGGGAGAGGGAAAAGGTGCACTAGATGTGCAGTTCCTGCAGTTTTTCTTTTGGCAGGGCCAGCTCTTCGTTGCTGTTCACGCGGACATCACGCTCGATGATGTGACGCGCAATCTCCTGCGCTTCTTCCAGAGAGTGCATCTGGTAAGTCCCACACTGGTAAACGTTCAGCTCAGGGATCTGGCTCTGCTCTTTTACCTTCAGCACGTCCTGCATGGCCGCTTTCCAGGCATCTGCCACACGTTTCTCTTCAGGCTGGCCAATCAGGCTCATGTAGAAACCGGTACGGCAGCCCATTGGAGAGATATCGATGATCTCAACGCCGTTGCCGTTCAGGTGGTCACGCATGAAGCCAGCGAACAGGTGTTCCAGCGTATGAATGCCTTTCTCCGGCATCACTTCTTTGTTTGGCACGCAGAAACGCAGATCGAAGACGGTGATCGTGTCGCCGTGCGGGGTGTGCATGGTCTTCGCCACGCGGACTGCAGGTGCTTCCATACGGGTATGGTCGACAGTAAAGCTATCTAATAACGGCATACGTCACCTCCGGTAGTGATTTTTTTTTAAATAAACTGAACTCTTCTACAGAATGCGCGTCTGAGTATATGAAAGACGCGCATTTGTTATCATCATCCCTGAATTCAGAGATGTATATTTTGGCCACAGCGATGTGGCCTTTTTCTTTTCTGCTTAAGCCTGCTTCGCCAGAAACGCCTCAAACGACTCCGTATCCGCCGCTTCAACCTCTTTCTGACGCACCACGGACGCATCGCGTTCCGCAACGAAATCCGCTTCGCTCAGGACTTCTAATGGCTCTTGCACCAGCATCTCACGGTATTCCGCCGCAAGCGAACGCCCGGTACCGCCGATGCCCTGATCAATCATAGAACGCAGAATGCGTGCTGAGAACGTCAGATCCGGGTTATCAAAGCATTCCACCAGCTGGTCGCAAATCTGTTGATACGCGTCGCCGCCCTCCATGCTGTCCATCGTCCGGGCAACACGCTTCAGGTCACGGAACAGATCTTTACCGACTTTCGTCAGCGGGAACTGTGCGGTTTCACAGCCGATACCCAGCGTCAGGCCTGGTTTACGCCCTTCCAGAATCACACGGTTCCAGTTTGTACGGGTACAGAGCAGTTCGTCTGAACTCATTTCCGGCGCATCCGCCAGCACGCACCAGACCATAAACAGGTCCAGGAAGCGAATCTGCTGTTCATCAACGCCAATCGGTGAGAACGGGTTGATATCCAGCGAGCGCACTTCAATGTATTCAATCCCACCGCGCTGCAGCGCATCCGACGGGGTTTCACCGCTGCGCGTCACGCGCTTAGGACGAATTGGCGCATACAGCTCGTTTTCAATCTGCAGGACGTTGCTGTTGATCTGCAGGCGCTTACCGTCTTTTTCGAGGCCGATTTTTTCGTACTCTTCCGACGGGGTTTTGATCGCCCGCTTCAATCCTGCCACATATTCGTGCAATTCGTTAAACGTAATACCGAGATTGCTTTGCGATTTATTGGTATAGCCCAGATCGCTCAGGCGCAGAGAGGTGGCATATGGGAGATAGTACATTCCACACTCGGTCTTCTCGAACGGCAGCGTCGTCGGTTTCCCCTGCAGGAACGACGAGCAGATGGCCGGCGACGCACCGAACAGATAAGGAATAACCCAGCCGAAGCGGTAATAGTTGCGGATCAGGCGGAAATAGCCCGCGGAGATCGCGTCCTTATCTGTTTCACCGCATTTCGCCTGCCAGAAAGCCATTGGCAGCGAGAAATTGTAGTGCACGCCCGAAATTGTCTGCATCAACGCGCCGTAGCGGTTTTTCAGCCCTTCACGGTAGAGCGTTTTCAGCCGGCCGATATTCGATGTGCCGTACTGTGCCAGCTCAATCTCCTGGCCCTGCTCGATATAACACGGCATGCTGAGAGGCCACATACGCTCGTCGCCCAGATTGCGCGCCGTGTAGCGATGGATATCGCGCATGATCGTCAGCATATGATCAATATCGCCTTCTACCGGGGTGATAAACTCCAGCAGTGCTTCAGCGAAATCGGTTGTGATCCATTTATGTGTCAGCGCCGAGCCTAACGCCTTCGGGTGACCCGTCGTCGCTAAACTACCGTCCGCGTTAACGCGCAGCGTTTCACGCTCAAGACCACGCTGAATACCCTTCAATGCCTGAGGGTGGTTTTCCAGCCAGGCCAGCGCCTGAGATACGTCCGGGATCAAATTGACCTCCCGCCTGTCAAAGTAATGTTACTCAGCATAATTGTAATGGTTGACGATTGAAGGTCGCGTATTCATTCCACCAATTAGTGCCACCACGTCATACCCTGCAGCGTTGCCCATGCCACAAGGACATAACGCACCGCTTTGCCAAGGCACAAAAAAAAGAGCACTGGTCCCCAGGAGATGCGCATCCATCCCGCCAGCAGACACAGTAAATCGCCTATTACAGGCATCCAGCTTAATAACAGCGTGGCAGCGCCATAGCGTTTTAGCCAGCCGACTGCCTTTTCCTGCCAGCGCGATGTCTCACGCAGCGGAAAGAAACGCCCAAGAATAACGTTAGTCAGCCCTCCAAGGCTATTACCCATTGTTGCTATTAACACCAGCAGCCAGGGCTGACTCACGCCGGACAACAGCATCGCCACCAGCACCACTTCCGAATTGCCCGGTAACAGCGTGGCGCTTAAGAAACTGCTGGCGAATAATGAGGCAAGTGACAGTGCGTCACTCACAGTAAGCGCACATCCACCGCAGCCATGCCGGCATCAAGCGCGGCCTGAATACCGAAATCGGCATCTTCAAACACGACGCATTTTGCCGCCGGGACGCCCATTAATTCTGCGCAAAGCAGGAAGGTGTCCGGTGCGGGCTTGTGGTGTTTAACATGATCGGCGGCGACCACGGCAGAAAAATAGTGGCGCAGGCCAAGATGATTGAGTAAGGCTTCTGCAATCGCGCTTTCGCTGCCCGTGCCGACCGACATTGGGCGACGTCCGTGCCACGCTTTTACCACGTCAACCAGCGGCAGCGGGCGGACAGTATCTAAAAGCATGGCTTTTACCGCATCGGTTTTTTCGCGCGCGAGCAGGTGCGGGTCGAGATCGGCCTGATTCAGTTCAATCACGGCCTGCGCAATACGCCAGGTGGGCGATCCGTTAAGGGCAATCATCGCCTGAAGATCGAAACGCATGCCGTAGCGGCCCAGGACGTCAGTCCAGGCTTGACGATGCGTAGGTTCGGTATCCAGGAGAGTGCCATCCATATCGAAGATCAAACCGTCATACTGTGCGTACATCGTGCTCTCGCTAAACGATTAACAAAGCATTACTTTATCGTAAAAGGTGTTTTTTGTCGCTGACTGAGAGTGTGATTGCTGACGGAACGTCGAAGGAATAAACAAAGAAGGAGAAGATGGTGCATCCGGGAGGATTCGAACCTCCGACCGCTCGGTTCGTAGCC
>NZ_JAIWJZ010000122.1:0-35750 GCF_020216105.1 Enterobacter sp. K16B | reverse complement strand
TGCGTTATCGATCTGGTCGAATGCACGAGCAGAACCACCGTAGGTTTTAGCCAGAACGGTAGTGATTGCAGCAGTCAGGGTAGTTTTACCATGGTCAACGTGGCCGATAGTACCAACGTTGACGTGCGGTTTTGTACGTTCAAATTTTTCTTTAGACACGGCTATATTCCTTACTATAGTGCTCTCCCCTTGGGAGAGAGCACGGGACTTAGGTTTTAATCCTGTGGATTACTTACCACGGGCTTCAATAACGGCCTGAGCAACGTTGTTAGGCGCATCATCATACTTCAGGAATTCCATGGTGTATGATGCACGACCTTTGGTCAGAGAACGCAGCTGAGTTGCATATCCGAACATTTCAGACAGCGGAACTTCAGCGTGGATCTTAACGCCAGTCACTTCGGATTCCTGACCACGCAGCATACCGCGACGACGGCTCAAGTCACCGATAACGTCACCGGTGTTCTCTTCAGGAGTTTCTACTTCAACCTTCATGATTGGCTCAAGCAGAACTGGTTTTGCTTTCTTAAAGCCTTCTTTAAAGGCAATAGACGCAGCCAGTTTAAACGCCAGTTCAGAGGAGTCAACGTCGTGGTAAGAACCGAAGTGCAGACGGATACCCATGTCAACAACCGGATAGCCAGCCAGAGGGCCCGCTTTCAGCTGTTCCTGGATGCCTTTATCAACGGCTGGGATGTATTCGCCAGGAATTACACCACCTTTGATGTCGTTGATGAACTCGTAACCTTTCGGGTTAGAGCCCGGCTCCAGTGGGTACATGTCGATCACAACGTGACCGTACTGACCGCGACCACCAGACTGCTTAGCGTGTTTACCTTCGATATCGGTAACTTTCGCGCGAATCGCTTCGCGGTAAGCAACCTGAGGTTTACCCACGTTCGCTTCAACGTTGAATTCACGCTTCATACGGTCAACGATGATGTCCAGGTGCAGTTCACCCATACCAGCGATGATGGTCTGGTTAGATTCTTCATCAGTCCATACGCGGAATGATGGGTCTTCTTTCGCCAGACGGCCCAGAGCCAGACCCATTTTTTCCTGGTCAGCTTTGGTTTTTGGTTCAACTGCGATGGAGATTACCGGCTCTGGGAATTCCATACGCTCCAGAATGATTGGGTGATCCGGGTCACACAGGGTGTCACCAGTGGTCACGTCTTTCAGACCGATAGCTGCAGCGATGTCGCCCGCACGAACTTCTTTGATCTCTTCACGTTTGTTAGCGTGCATCTGTACGATACGGCCAAAACGTTCACGCGCAGCTTTCACGGAGTTCAGGATGGTGTCACCGGAGTTAACCACACCAGAGTATACGCGGAAGAAGGTCAGGTTACCCACGAATGGGTCGGTAGCAATTTTGAACGCCAGTGCAGAGAATGGCTCTTCGTCGCTTGCGTGACGCTCAGCCGGAGTATCTTTACCGTCGTCCAGGATGCCGTTGATCGCAGGAACGTCAACCGGGGATGGCAGGTAGTCAACTACCGCATCCAGCATCGCCTGAACACCTTTGTTCTTGAACGCAGAACCACAGGTTACCAGGATGATTTCGTTGTTCAGAACGCGCTGACGCAGAGCTTTTTTGATCTCTTCTTCAGTCAGTTCTTCACCACCCAGGTATTTCTCCATCAGCTCTTCAGAAGCTTCAGCAGCGGATTCGATCAGGTTCTGGTGCCATTCGTCAGCCAGGTCCTGCATTGCAGCTGGGATATCTTCGTATTCGAAGGTAACGCCCTGGTCTGCATCGTTCCAGTTGATGGCTTTCATTTTCACCAGGTCGATAACACCGGTGAAGCCTTCTTCAGCACCAATTGCCAGCTGCAGCGGAACAGGGTTCGCGCCCAGACGGGTTTTGATCTGGCCAACAACTTTCAGGAAGTTAGCACCCATACGGTCCATTTTGTTAACGAACGCGATGCGTGGAACTTTATATTTGTTCGCCTGACGCCATACGGTTTCAGACTGTGGCTGAACACCACCAACTGCGCAATAAACCATTACCGCGCCGTCAAGAACACGCATGGAACGTTCTACTTCGATGGTGAAGTCAACGTGCCCTGGGGTGTCGATGATGTTTACGCGATGCGGTTCGTACTGCTTAGCCATACCTGACCAGAATGCAGTAGTCGCTGCGGAGGTGATAGTGATACCACGCTCCTGCTCCTGTTCCATCCAGTCCATGGTGGCTGCGCCGTCATGAACTTCACCGATTTTGTGGTTTACACCGGTGTAGAACAGAATACGTTCGGTAGTAGTGGTTTTACCGGCGTCGATGTGCGCACTGATACCGATGTTACGGTAGCGTGCGATGGGTGTTGTACGAGCCATTTGATTCCTCGTTTATATCTTTAGACGTTCAGTTAAGTTACCCAGAGCGGGCGGCTTCTCTGAAGCGCCCGCCTGGTGACTAATACTCCGAAGGGATTACCAACGGTAGTGTGCGAACGCCTTGTTGGCTTCTGCCATACGGTGAACGTCTTCACGTTTCTTAACTGCAGTACCTTTGTTGTCTGCAGCATCAGAAAGTTCGTTCGCCAGACGCAGAGCCATGGATTTATCACCGCGTTTACGAGCAGCTTCAACGATCCAACGCATTGCCAGAGCATTACGACGAACCGGACGAACTTCAACTGGAACCTGATAAGTAGAACCACCAACGCGGCGAGACTTAACTTCTACAGTCGGGCGCACGTTGTCGAGAGCGACTTCGAAAGCTTCCAGTTCATTTTTACCAGAGCGCTGAGCCAGGGTCTCCAGCGCGCTGTATACGATTGCTTCTGCAGTAGATTTTTTACCATCTACCATCAGGATATTTACAAATTTTGCCAGCAGTTCTGATCCGAATTTCGGATCTGGAAGAATTTTACGCTGACCAATGACGCGACGACGTGGCATGGGAATACTCCGTTGTTAATTCAGGATTGTCCAAAACTCTACGAGTTTAGTTTGACATTAAGATAAATCAGTTTGGCCTTACTTAACGGAGAACCATTAAGCCTTAGGACGCTTCACGCCGTACTTGGAGCGAGCCTGCTTACGGTCTTTAACACCTGAGCAGTCCAGCGCACCACGAACGGTGTGGTAACGAACACCCGGAAGGTCTTTAACACGACCGCCACGGATCAGGATCACGGAGTGCTCCTGCAGGTTGTGACCTTCACCACCGATGTAGGAAGTCACTTCGAAACCGTTAGTCAAACGCACACGGCATACTTTACGCAGTGCGGAGTTTGGTTTTTTAGGAGTGGTGGTATATACACGAGTACATACACCACGTTTCTGCGGGCAGGCTTCCAGCGCAGGCACGTTGCTCTTTGCAACTTTGCGTGCACGTGGTTTGCGTACCAGCTGGTTAACTGTTGCCATTAAATAGCTCCTGGTTTTAGCTTTTGCTTCGTAAACACGTAATAAAACGACCTCATACAATATGAGGACGCGAAATTTTAGGGCTACGTCGAAAAGGTGTCAAGAAATATACAGCGATCTCAAATCACCAGTTCATTTGACTGGCGTGCGTCACAGTAAGATTGACGAAATCAGTATAGCCAACCACGTCAATTTTGGCTGAAATTTGACCAGAAAGACCCCGCGCATCCAGATCCTCCTTCAGCGCAGAGACCGTTATGGGGGCATTTGTGAGGATTTCAACGAAACGGCTGCCGTCCAGCGCAGCAAGCACGCCATCCTGAATCAGCAGCAGATCATCGCCTTCGCGCAGCATACTCACGAGCGTGTCGATATCACATTGCCACGGTGAGCGGCTCAGGGTATGGAGCATGGCAGCCTCAGAAAGTCAGAATAGTGTCGTAATGCGAGAGTTGCTCGCGCAGGGCAGCGGAGGGCAAGCGCGTCGCATCCAGCACCAGGGGCGTCTTGTCATTCAATCCGCGCGCTGCCAGCGAATCGGCGCAGACATACAACGTTTCAATGTCGTACAGCGGTAACACTTTGAAGGTGGCGATATAATCCCGCGCCAGAATGGCCTGTGGCTGCTGACCCGCCAGAAGCTGAAACACCCCGTCCCCCAAAAAGAAGACGCCGATATCTTCAGTCAACGCGGAAGTCGCGAGCAGCGCATCCAGCCCTTCTCTGCCGGATGCATTGCCGTGCGGTGCCGAGGTAAAAACAAACGCGACACGCTTCATCAGAACTGCACCACTCTGTCGCAGGTTAACGCCGCCTGGGCCAGTGCCCCGAGACCACTCAACGAAAAACCGGGCTGCAGGTTAGCGCCTGCTAAACCAAGACGCCCGGCTTCAGTTGCATCAGCGACACCGCGACGCAGCGCCGCCGCGACGCAGATATGCAGTGCAACGCCCTGCTTTTCGTTTAAGGCCTGCCAGGCACGTACCAGATCAAACTCGTCGCTCGCCGGCGACGTAAACTGGTTCGCGTTATACACCCCTTCCCGATAGAAGAAGACGCTCGCCAGCTCATGCCCGGCCGCCAGAAGCGCATGCGCAAACTGCAGCGCGCTGCTGGCCTGCTGTGTACCGTACGCCGGGCCTGTCACCATTAACGCAAAACGCATTACTTGTCTTGTCCCAGGAAATCACCGCTTTTGAACTGGCGGATGTAGAGATAGACGGTGTGCTTGGAGATGTTCAGACGATCGGCCACCTGGTTGATGGCGTCTTTGATATCAAAAATCCCTTTCTCGTAGAGATTAAGCACGATCTGGCGATTCTTGGCGTTGTTCGAGACGTTGCGATCGGCATTCACCTCTTCAATCGTAAACTCAAGCGTCTGCGTGACCAGATCTTCGACGGAGGAGGCAAAGTTAACCGATGAGCCAACATCCGGCGTTTCAGGTGGAATAAAGGTGCTCATGATTTGCGAGAATGGCACATCAAGGTTCATGTTGATGCACAGCAGCCCAATCACACGATGCTCGCGGTTTCGAATCGCGATAGTTTCTGATTTCATCAGCACGCCGCTTTTGGCGCGGGTGAAATAGCATTTGGAGACGCTGCTGTCCGCGCCGGTCATGTCATGCAACATACGCAATGCAAGGTCGGTGATTGGCGAACCAATTTTACGGCCAGTATGCTCACCATTCGCAATGCGGATAGCGGAACACTTCAGATCTTGCAGGGAGTGCAATACGATTTCGCAGTGGGAGCCAATGAGCATCGCTAACCCGTCCACCACCGCTTCATAGGATTTCAGAATATCGAAGTCGGTCTGGTCAAAAGGACGTTGATCCAGCAAATCAAGTTCACTGGTTTCGTTGGTTAAAAGCGACCTGGACATGAAAAAAACACTCCTTTTCAGGAGCCTGTCATTCGGTTTTCAGGGCAGGCTCATTATCTACACGGACAACTAAATTAATACAGCGTGTATAGCGCTTTCCAGTGTTAATTATATCTGCCCCACAATAAAAAAACCGCCGCCTGAAAGGCGGCGGTTTTTGTCACATTACTTCTTAGCGTCTGTCGCTGCTTTTTCTTCAGCCGGCGCGTCTGCCTTCGCATCCGCTTTCGGTGCCGGTTTGATGTCCAGCAGCTCTACGTCAAAGACCAGCGTAGAGTTGGCAGGGATACCCGGAACGCCGGTTTTGCCATACGCCAGATCCGGTGGGATAACCAGCTTGATTTTGCCGCCTTTCTTGATGTTTTTCAGGCCTTCAGTCCAGCCAGGGATCACACCATCCAGACGGAAAGAGAGTGGCTCACCACGGGTATAAGAGTTATCGAACTCTTTACCGTCGATCAGCGTACCTTTGTAGTTCACGACAACAGTGTCGCTGTCTTTAGGCGCATCGCCGGTGCCTTCTTTCTCAACTTTGTACACCAGGCCAGTAGACGAGGTTTTCACACCTTTCTCTTTAGCAAAGGTATCGCGGTAGGCTTTGCCTTTTGCTTCGTTGTCTTTCGCGTCCGCTTCCATCTTAGTCTGAGCGGCACCTTTCACACGCGCTTCAAACGCCTGCAGAGTCTGTTCGATTTCCTGGTCAGAGAGCTTGCTCTTATCAGCAAAGGCGTCCTGAACGCCGGCGATCAGCTGGGCTTTATCCAGTTTGATGCCCAGTTTCTCTTGTTCTTTCAGAGAGTTTTCCATGTAACGGCCCAGAGATGCGCCCAGTGCGTAGGCGGATTTCTGGTCGTCATTTTTGAACGCCGCTTTGCTGTCTGCCGTGGCAGCAGGCTTCGCAGCAGTGTCAGCCGCGAATGACAGCGGCGCGTTCAGCGCAACAGCCATTGTCGTTGCCAGCAGCGTTACTTTAAACAGTGATTTCATCCATATCTCCAGGGCCTGGGGACTCTCACCCCAGCATTAAACGTAAAATGAGTGACGTACTATAAAACGTTGCGGAAGAAATCTACAGACAGACACTTCCAATTCTCGCCACTTTTCAGACTATTTTTGTTTAAATAAGTTTCTTGCCAGGGGGATGCAGACTGTACTTAAGGATAAACTCAGTTAAACTGCGCCGCCGCGGGGCCATTATGGCGAATCTGAAATAAACGAGGTGAATGATGAAGGATACAGCATTAGAAGCGAGAATGGCTGAGCTGGAAAGCCGCCTGGCTTTTCAGGACATCACCATCGAAGAACTAAACCAGACCGTGACCGCACATGAGCTCGAAATGGCGAAACTGCGGGATCATATGCGCCTGCTGACGGAAAAGCTGAAGGCCACCCAGCCGTCGAACATTGCCTCTCAGTCAGAAGAGACGCCACCTCCTCATTATTGAGGCATAAAAAAAAGCGGGATTCTCCCGCTTTTTTGTGCCCGGTGTCGCGAAGCTTACCGGGCCAGCATGTCAACCGACAGGTCTTAGTGGCAACCGCAGCCGCCGTTACCGCAACCACCTTTACCGTGACCGTGGTCGTGACCATGGTCATGGCCGTGGCCACCGCAGCAGCCATCGTGGCCGTGATCGTGGTCATGGTCGTGACCGTGCGCACCGTGAACGTGGCCATGAGCCAGCTCTTCTTCGGTTGCTTCACGGATAGCGACAACTTCAACGTTGAACTTCAGGTTCTGGCCAGCCAGCATGTGGTTGCCGTCAACCACAACGTGGTCGTCTTCCACTTCGGTGATTTCAACAGGAACCGGCCCCTGGTCGGTTTCAGCCAGGAAACGCATGCCAACCTGCAGCTCGTCAACGCCCATGAACACGTCTTTAGGCACGCGCTGAACCAGGTTGTCGTCATACTGACCGTAAGCGTCGTTCGCGCCTACAGCAACGTCAAATTTGTCGCCAACTTCATGACCTTCCAGCGCGTTTTCCAGGCCAGAAATCAGGGAACCGTGACCATGCAGGTAGTCAAGCGGCGCACTCACCGGAGACTCATCAACCAACACACCGTCTTCTGTACGTACCTGATAGGCCAGGCTGACCACCAGGTCTTTTGCTACTTTCATGATATCTCCTGAGCGTGGGAAAATTACTGGCGCAGATTGTAGCGGAAATCTGCACCCGTGTACCCTTTAGCTTAAAAAAACTCAGGGCATATCGCTAGTCCGGATGAAAAATCCCGATAACTTGCTCTTCTTTGCGCACATGATCGCGGGCCTCTTTATCAGCTTCTCGCATCTGGTGACCGCACTTAACACACTCAACAACATCAATATTATTCTCCCGCCACATCGCCAGGGTATCTTGCGCCTGGCAGGAGGGACATTTTGCACCCGCAATAAAGCGTTTACGTACAGCCATCTTTCGTTACCCTTTATTCAAATTCATCCCAGCCATCAAGCTGGCGTCGTTCCTGTTGCATCTCGCGCTGGAAGATCTCCTCCAGTTCGCGACGCGCTTCCCGCACGCGAGAGATCTGCGCCGTATCGGTATGCACCGGCATCAGCTCGCGTAACATTCGCATATCCAGACGGCGGAAATGCATCTGGGCGCGTTGCGCCTGGTGAGGATGCATCCCCAGCGAGATTAACGCTTTGCGACCCAACTCCAGCGCACTGGAAAACGTTTCACGAGAGAAGTGTTTCACACCCGCCTGCAACAATTCGTGAGCTTCAACACGTCCACGCGCACGCGCCAGAATGTGCAGATGCGGAAAATGCTGCTGACAGAGCTCCACCAGCTTCATCGTGTCTTCTGGATCGTTGCAGGTAATCACAATGGACTCGGCGGCCTCTGCGCCAGCAGAGCGCAACAGCTCGAGCTGAGTCGCGTCGCCGTAATAAACCTTATAGCCATATTTGCGCATCAGGTTGACCGCGCTGATATCGCGCTCCAGCACGGTAATGCGCATCTTGTTCGCCATCAGCAAACGTCCGATAACCTGTCCGAAGCGGCCAAAGCCCACCACAATCACCTGCGGCTTGTCGTCTTCCACCCACGGGGCTTCATCTTCATCGTCAGACGGGTTTAAGCGGCGCGACAGAAGTTTATCCACCAGCTTCATCAGCAGCGGCGTGGTCATCATCGACAGCGTAACCGTCACCAGCAAAAGCGCCATCTGATCGTCTTTAAAAAGCTTCTGGGAGGAGGCGGTGGAGAAGAGCACAAACGCGAACTCGCCTCCCTGGCTTAACACGCTGGCAAACTGCATACGCTCCGAACTGCGTAAGCCGTAAATGCGAGCCATGATGTACAGCACCAGTGTTTTTACCGCCACCAGAATGGCAACGCTGACCACAACCCACAGCAGATGGGTATAGAGCACGCCGAGATTGAGCGCCATCCCCACCGAAATAAAGAACAGCCCCAACAGCAACCCTTTAAAGGGATCGATAGCAATTTCCAGCCCGTGGCGATATTCGCTCTCCGCCAGCAACACCCCGGCGATAAAGGTCCCGAGCGCCATCGATAGCCCCAGCGCGTCCATAAACAACGCCGATCCCAGCACCAGCAGCAGCGTCGCGGCGGTAAAGACTTCGCGTACGCCCGAGGCGGCAATAAAACGGAACACGGGACGTAACAGGAAACGTCCGCCAATCAGCATGCCCGCAAAGGCCAGCACCTTCATGGCAATTTTCGCCCAGTCAAAATGATCGTCGCCGGAACCGGCCAGCAGCGGCACCAGCGCCAGCGCCGGGATCACCGCTAAATCCTGGAACAGCAGCACCGAAAAGCCCAGCTGACCGGCTTCGTTGCGGTTCATCCCTTTGTCGCGCATCAGCTGCAGGGCCATCGCCGTCGACGACATCGCAAGGCCTATTCCGCCTATCACCGCCGCCTGCCAGGAAAAGTCCGTCAGCATTAACAGGCCGCCCAAAATGGCGGCGCTGAACAACACCTGCGCGGCACCCACGCCAAAGATAGAGCGTCGGAGCTGCCATAATTTAGAAGGATTCAGCTCCAGGCCGATGATGAACATCAGGAACACCACGCCCAGCTCGGAGAAGTGGAGTATTTCATCCACATCGCTGATGAATCCCAGCCCCCAGGGGCCAATCGCGATCCCCGCCAGCAAATACCCCAGCACCGCCCCAATTCCAATCCGTGCAGCAAACGGCACCGCGACAACGGCCGCAAATAAAAACAGCACCCCGGCGAGGAGCAAATTCGATCCTTCCATTAACGACCTCCTGCCGGAATCGGTGACGCCAGCCATTCACCATAGGCTCGGGCGTGGCTCGCCAGCTCTTTGGGATCCTGACGCCGCGCCCAGTAGACAATAATCGGGCTCATCCAGTGCATACGGCACATTGCCGCCGTCAGCTCGAAAGGCCGCAGGATGTCGCTCATCGGATAGCGGTTCAGCCCGTCGTGGCGGTAAGCACTTTCTGGCTCACCGGTGGTGATTACACTACGCCAGTACTTTCCCGCCAGTTGGTTGCCCCCCACCCCGCTGGAGAAGCCCCGGCTCAGCACGCGGTCCAGCCACTCTTTGAGCAGCGCCGGACAGCTGTAGGTATAAAGCGGATGCTGGAACACAATCACGTCATGCTGACGCAGCAGTTCCTGCTCATAAGGAATATCAATAAAGAAATCAGGATAGTGCGCGTAGAGATCGTGCACCGTCACGTTGCTGAGCTGAGTAGCCGGCTTAAGCAGAACCCGGTTCGCCACCGAGTCCTGAGATTCCGGATGGGCATACAGCAGCAGCACTTTTGCTGTCTGAGACATCATTCCCCTCCCGGTCTTGTTTCTGTTTTTGTGTATCGTCGTTGTTTTGGGCTACCATGGCGGCCCGGTGCGGAAAATGGCCCACACCTTACATTATCATAATGACAAATTAACATAGTCGGAACATACGGCGCTTCTATGATTGTTTTCTCCTCGTTACAAATTCGTCGCGGTGTGCGCGTCCTGCTGGATAACGCCACTGCTACCATCAACCCGGGCCAAAAAGTGGGTCTGGTCGGCAAAAACGGTTGTGGTAAATCCACGCTGCTGGCGCTGCTGAAAAACGAGATTAGCGCGGATGGCGGTAACTTTACCTTCCCGGGGAACTGGCAGCTCGCCTGGGTGAACCAGGAGACGCCCGCCCTCAGCGAACCGGCACTCGACTATGTTATCGACGGGGACCGTGAATACCGTAAACTCGAGGCGGAACTCAACGCCGCTAACGAGCGCAACGACGGCCACGCCATCGCCACCGTTCACGGCAAGCTGGACGCCAGTGACGCGTGGACCATTCGCTCCCGCGCCTCCAGCCTGCTGCACGGCCTGGGCTTCAGCAATGAACAGCTGGAACGCCCGGTCAGCGACTTCTCCGGCGGCTGGCGTATGCGCCTCAACCTGGCGCAGGCGCTGATCTGTCGCTCTGATCTGCTGCTGCTCGATGAACCGACCAACCACCTCGATCTCGATGCGGTTATTTGGCTGGAGAAGTGGCTTAAGAGCTATCAGGGCACTCTGATTCTGATCTCCCACGACCGCGACTTCCTCGACCCGGTGGTGGATAAAATCATTCACATCGAACAGCAAACGATGTTCGAGTACACCGGTAACTACAGCTCCTTCGAGCGCCAGCGCGCGACGCGTCTTGCCCAGCAGCAGTCCATGTACGAAAGCCAGCAGCAGCGCGTCGCGCACCTGCAGAGCTTTGTGGATCGCTTCAAGGCCAAAGCGTCTAAAGCGAAGCAGGCCCAGAGCCGCATCAAGATGCTGGAACGCATGGAGATGATTGCCCCGGCGCACGTGGACAACCCGTTCCACTTCAGCTTCCGCGCGCCGGAAAGCCTGCCAAACCCGCTGCTGAAGATGGAGAAGGTGAGCGCCGGATACGGCGATCGTACAATTCTCGACTCCATCAAGCTCAACCTGGTGCCGGGTTCACGTATTGGTCTGCTGGGACGCAACGGTGCCGGTAAATCCACGCTGATCAAACTGCTGGCGGGCGAACTTAACCCGGTCAGCGGCGAAATCGGGCTGGCGAAGGGCATCAAGCTTGGCTACTTCGCCCAGCATCAGCTGGAATTTTTACGCGCGGATGAATCCCCGATCCAGCACCTGGCGCGTCTGGCGCCGCAGGAGATGGAACAGAAGCTGCGTGACTATCTCGGCGGCTTCGGCTTCCAGGGCGATAAGGTCACCGAAAACACCGAACGTTTCTCCGGCGGCGAAAAAGCTCGTCTGGTGCTGGCGCTGATCGTCTGGCAGCGCCCGAACCTGCTGCTGCTCGATGAACCGACCAACCACCTCGATCTCGACATGCGTCAGGCGCTGACCGAAGCGCTGATTGAGTTCGAAGGCGCACTGGTTGTGGTTTCGCATGACCGCCACCTGATCCGCTCCACCACGGACGATCTCTACTTAGTGCACGACGGCAAAGTCGAGCCGTTCGACGGCGATCTGGAAGACTACCAGCAGTGGCTGACGGACGTGCAGAAGCAGGAAAACCAGCCGGAAGAGCCAACGAAAGAGAACGCCAACAGCGCCCAGGCGCGTAAAGACCAGAAACGCCGTGAAGCGGAGCTGCGCACCCAGACGCAACCGCTGCGTAAAGAGATTGCCCGTCTCGAAAAAGAGATGGAAAAGCTCAACGCCACGCTTGCTGCCGTTGAAGAGAAGCTCGGCGACAGCAGTCTTTACGACCAGAGCCGTAAAGCGGAGCTGACGGACTGCCTGCAAACCCAGGCGAAGACCAAATCGAACCTCGAAGAGTGTGAGATGGCCTGGCTCGACGCCCAGGAACAGCTGGAAGCGATGCTGCAGGCCGACTGAGTATTTGCCCCGTTTTGCGAACAGGATCCGTCCCTGGTTCGGAAATCCTGGCTAAACGGGGTACAATTCGGAAAGTATCGTAAATTTCCGACAAGAATCAGCATCGCGCTTATGACCCAAATCATTCCATCAGACTTCGACATTGCGGCCGAAGACAGCACTGAGTTCGTGCCTATGCGCGGCGTGGCCAATCGCCATTTGCAGACCATGCTGCCGCGACTGATCCGCCGCAAGGTTCAGTTCACCCCGCACTGGCAACGGCTTGACCTGCCGGACGGTGACTTTCTGGATCTCGCCTGGAGCGAAGCACCTGAGCAGGCCCGCCATAAGCCGCGCCTGGTGGTCTTTCACGGTCTGGAAGGCAGTCTGCACAGCCCTTATGCGCATGGGTTAATTGAGGCGGCAAAAGCGCGCGGCTGGCTCGGCGTGGTGATGCATTTTCGCGGCTGTAGCGGCGAACCCAATCGTCAGAAACGCATTTATCACTCGGGTGAAACCGAAGACGGTACGTGGTTTTTGCACTGGCTGCGGGATAATTTCGGCAACGTGCCAACCGCCGCCGTGGGCTACTCGCTGGGCGGCAATATGCTGGCCTGTCTGCTGGCCAAAGAGGGCGAAAGCGTACCGCTGAACGCGGCCGTCATTGTCTCCGCCCCGTTTATGCTGGAGCAGTGCAGCTACCATATGGATAAAGGCTTTTCCCGCGTCTATCAGCGCTATCTGCTCAACCTGCTGAAAGCCAACGCGGCGCGTAAGCTGAAGGCTTACCCGGATACGCTGCCGGTCAGCCTGCGCCAGCTGAAAAAGGTGCGCCGAATTCGCGAGTTCGACGATCTGATCACCGCCAAAATTCACGGCTTCGCCGATGCGATTGATTACTATCGTCAGTGCAGCGCCATGCCGCTGCTCAGCAAGATCACGCAACCGACGCTGATCATTCATGCCAAAGATGACCCCTTTATGGATCACCACTCGATCCCCGCACAGGAGTTTCTGCCCGACAACGTTCACTATCAGTTGACCGAGCATGGCGGCCACGTCGGGTTTATCGGTGGCACGCTGCGCCGCCCGAAAATGTGGCTTGAGACGCGTATCCCTGACTGGCTAACCCCTTATCTGGACGGTGCAAAATGATTATTCCCTGGCAGGATCTGGCTCCCGAAACGCTCGACAATCTGATTGAAAGCTTTGTATTGCGCGAAGGCACCGATTATGGTGAACATGAACGCTCGCTTGAGCAAAAGGTCAACGATGTAAAGCGCCAGCTGAAAAGCGGCGACGTGGTGCTGGTGTGGTCAGAACTGCATGAGACGGTCAATATCATGCCCCGCAACGCGTTTCACGGCTGATCTTCCACCCTTTTCAGTCAGGGAGTTGTTATGTCTGCCAGACATCCGATTATTGCCGTTACGGGGTCGAGTGGTGCGGGAACCACCACCACCAGCCTCGCCTTTCGCAAGATTTTCGCCCAGCTGAATCTCCGTGCGGCGGAGGTCGAAGGTGACAGCTTTCACCGCTACACGCGTCCGGAGATGGATATGGCCATCCGTAAAGCGCGCGATCTGGGTAAACACATCAGTTACTTCGGCCCGGAGGCCAATGACTTCGGCCTGCTGGAGCAAACCTTTATTGAGTACGGACAGAGCGGCAAAGGGCAGTCCCGCAAGTATCTGCATACCTATGATGAAGCCGTTCCCTGGAATCAGGTGCCGGGCACCTTTACTCCCTGGCAGCCGCTGCCGGAACCTACCGACGTCCTGTTCTACGAAGGATTACACGGCGGCGTGGTCACGCCGCAGCACGACGTGGCGCGCCACGTGGATCTGCTGGTCGGCGTGGTGCCTATTGTTAACCTGGAGTGGATCCAGAAGCTGACGCGCGACATGAGCGAGCGCGGCCACTCGCGCGAGGCAGTGATGGATTCGGTGGTGCGCTCCATGGAAGATTACATCAACTACCTGACGCCGCAGTTTTCCCGCACCCATATCAACTTCCAGCGCGTGCCGACGGTGGACACCTCCAACCCGTTTGCCGCCAAAAGTATCCCGTCGCTGGATGAGAGCTTTGTGGTGATTCATTTCCGCAATCTCGAAGGCATTGATTATCCGTGGCTGCTGGCGATGCTGCAGGGCTCGTTCATTTCTCACATGAATACATTAGTGGTGCCGGGCGGAAAAATGGGACTGGCAATGGAGCTCATCATGACGCCGCTGGTACAGCGACTGATGGAAGGGAAACAGATCGAGTGAGTTGTTTTGCCCGGTGGCGCTGCGCTTACCGGGCCTACAATCCGTAGGGCAGGCAAGCGAAGCGCCACCCGCCACACGATTACGCCTCGATCACTTCGTACGAATGGGTAATTTTTACCGCCTTCTCCAGCATTAACGCCACAGAGCAGTACTTCTCCGCCGACAGGTCCACCGCGCGTGATACCGCCGCGTCTTTCAACGCTTTGCCGGTCACAACAAAGTGCAGATTAATGTGGGTGAACAGGCGTGGCGCCTCTTCACGACGTTCTGAGGTCAGTTTAACCTCGCAATCCGTCACGTCATGACGGCCTTTCTGCAGAATCGACACCACGTCAATGGCGCTGCATCCCCCTGCCGCCATCAGCACCATCTCCATTGGGCTTGGCGCTTTATCGCCGGAGTTGCCATCCATCAAAATCTGGTGTCCGGAAGCGGACTCGCCCAGGAACGTTAAACCTTCAACCCATTTCACGCGCGCTTGCATATTCTTAAACTCCAACGTTGCATTTTTGATGACAGATTACGCGTGCGTTACATTTCTCGCAATGGAAGGCGACCTGCATCATGCTGAAGCGAGACACCAGGAGACACGCGGCGAAAGCTATGCTAAAACACTCAGGATGCTACAGTAATACATTGACGTTACACGTGTATGCAGAGGACATCAAACTTTACTGGCTGCGAAACGTTACGGTAGCCGACTTCCCAGGGTATGGGTAAGAATTCGATTGCAACCCCAGAGTCCGGATGCATCTGATGACTCTGGTGACAGCTTATAACAGAGGATAACAGCGCATGGTGCTTGGCAAACCGCAAACAGACCCGACTCTCGAATGGTTCTTGTCTCATTGCCACATTCATAAGTACCCATCGAAGAGCACGCTGATTCACCAGGGTGAAAAAGCGGAAACGTTGTATTACATCGTTAAAGGCTCGGTGGCAGTGCTGATCAAAGATGAAGAAGGGAAAGAGATGATCCTTTCTTATCTGAACCAGGGCGATTTCATCGGTGAACTGGGCCTGTTTGAAGAGGGCCAGGAACGTAGCGCCTGGGTTCGTGCAAAGACAGCATGTGAAGTGGCTGAAATTTCTTACAAGAAATTCCGTCAGCTGATTCAGGTTAACCCTGACATCCTGATGCGTCTTTCTTCCCAGATGGCGCGCCGTCTGCAGGTCACCTCTGAGAAAGTGGGTAACCTCGCCTTCCTGGACGTGACGGGCCGTATTGCACAGACGCTGCTGAACCTGGCGAAACAGCCAGACGCCATGACCCACCCGGACGGCATGCAAATTAAAATTACCCGTCAGGAAATTGGTCAGATCGTCGGTTGCTCCCGTGAAACCGTAGGTCGTATCCTGAAAATGCTGGAAGATCAAAACCTGATCTCCGCCCACGGTAAAACCATCGTGGTTTACGGAACGCGTTAATTCCGCTCAAACGGCGTGTCACCGCAAGGTGTCACGCCGTTTTTGTCTCTACTCCCCATGTGGCGCAGGCTGATCTATCACCCGGAAGTTAATTACGCACTGCGACAAACGCTGGTGTTATGTCTTCCTGTGGCCGTGGGCCTGCTCCTCGGACATCTTCAGCAAGGTCTGCTCTTTTCTCTGGTGCCCGCCTGCTGCAACATTGCCGGTCTGGACACGCCGCATAAGCGCTTTTTCAAACGACTCATCATTGGCGGTTCACTGTTTGCCGGCTGTAGTCTCGCCGTGCAGCTTCTGCTGGCGCGCGATATTCCGCTGCCGCTGATCCTGACCGTGCTGGCGATGACCCTGGGTGTTACCGCCGAAATCAGCTCGCTGCACGCCCGTCTGCTTCCCGCCTCGCTGATTGCGGCCATTTTCACGCTGAGCCTCGCCGGAAATATGCCGGTGTGGGAGCCGCTGCTGATCTACGCGCTGGGGACATTGTGGTACGGGCTGTTTAACTGGTTCTGGTTCTGGCTGTGGCGCGAACAGCCGCTGCGTGAATCCCTGAGCCTGCTCTATGTGCAGTTGGCGGAGTATTGTGAAGCCAAATACACCCTGCTCACCCAGCATACCGATCCGGAAAGATCGCTGCCCCCGCTGCTGACCCGTCAGCAAAAGGTGGTGGATCTGATAAGCCAGTGCTACCAGCAACTTCATATGCTCGCCGCCAACCAGAATCACGAATATAAACGGCTGCTGCGCACTTTCCAGGTGGGGCTGGATCTGCAGGAGCATATCTCCGTAAGTCTTCACCACCCGCAAGAGGTGCAAAAACTGGTAGAGCGCAGCCACGCTGAAGCGGTGATCCGCTGGAACGCACAGACCGTCTCCGCGCGTCTGCGGGTGCTGGCCGACGATATTCTCTATCACCGCTACCCCACGCGCTTTAACATGGACAAACAGCTCGGCGCGCTGGAGAAAATTGCCCGTCAGCATCCTGATAACCCGGTCGGCCAGTTTGCCGCCTGGCATTTTAGCCGCATCGCCCGCGTGCTGCGTACCCAGCGCCCCCTTTATTCCCGCGATCTGATGGCGGATAAACAAAAACGGCTGCCGTTACTGCCCGCGCTCAGAAGTTATCTGTCGCTTAAATCGTCCGCCCTGCGCAATGCCGCACGAATTAGCGTCATGCTCAGTGTCGCCAGCCTGATGGGCATAGCGCTGCATCTGCCGAAACCCTACTGGATCTTAATGACCGTGCTGTTTGTCACCCAGAATGGCTACGGCGCCACGCGGGTGCGTATTCTGCACCGGGCCGGCGGAACGATGGCGGGGCTGATTATTGCGGGCGTGACGCTGCACTTCCACGTGCCGGAAGGCTATACCCTGGCAGGGATGCTGGTGATTACGCTGGTGAGCTACCTGATTATTCGTAAAAACTACGGCTGGGCGATGGTGGGTTTTACGGTGACGGCGGTGTATACCCTGCAGTTGCTCACGCTCAATGGCGAACAGTTTATTGTCGCCAGGCTGATTGATACCCTCATCGGCTGTCTGATTGCCTTTGGTGGTATGGTCTGGCTGTGGCCGCAGTGGCAGAGCGGGCTGCTCAGGCAGAACGCCCACGACGCGCTGGAGGCTGACCAGGAGGCTATCCGCCTGATTCTGAGCGACGACCCGCAGCCCTCCCCGCTGGCTTATCAGCGGATGAAGGTCAACCAGGCGCACAACGCCCTGTTCAACTCGCTCAACCAGGCGATGCAGGAGCCCGGCTTTAACTCGCACTATCTGGCGGACATGAAGCTCTGGGTGACGCACAGCCAGTTTATCGTCGAGCATATCAACGCCATGACCACGCTCGCGCGTGAACATACCATGCTGACGCCAGACCTGGCGCAACGTTACCTGCAGTCGTGTGAGATTGCCCTGCAGCGCTGTCAGCAGCGTCTGGAGTATGACGCACCGGGTGAGTCGGGGGATTCAAATATTCTGGAAGCGCCGGAGACGCTCACCCACGGGCCAATGAGTACCCTTGAGCAGCATTTACAGCGCATCCTGGGGCATCTGAACACCATGCACACCATTTCATCGGTGGCATGGCGTCAGCGTCCGCATCACGGGATTTGGTTAACCCGTCGCCTGAAGCGGACGGCGTATTAACCTTTTACGATCTTCGCGACTGCCGCGGCAAAGCGGGTTAATCCGTCTTCAATGTCTTTCTCTTCCACCACCAGCGACGGCGCAAAACGCATCACGTCCGGCCCGGCATTGAGCACCATTACCCCTTCGTGGGCGGCGGCGTGCAGGAAATCGCGTGCGCGGCCTTTGTACTGCGGTTTCAGCTCGGCACCGATCAGCAGCCCCATCCCGCGGATCTCGCTGAACACGTCGTACAGGTCATCAATCTTTTGCAGATGTTTTACGAACAGTTCGCGCTTCGCGCTCACGCCATTGAGAACCTCAGGCGTGTTGATAATATCAAACGCCGCGCCCGCCACAGCGCTCGCCAGCGGATTACCGCCGTAAGTGGAGCCGTGCGACCCCACGTGGAACGCAGAGGCAATCTCCTGGGTCGTCAGGACCGCGCTCACCGGGAAACCGCCGCCGAGCGCTTTGGCGCTGGTCAGAATATCCGGCGTCACGCCGTAGTGCATATAGGCAAACAGGGAGCCGGTACGCCCCATCCCGCACTGCACTTCATCAAATACCAGCAGCGCCTGGTGCTCGTCGCACAGCGCGCGCAGCCCTTTCAGGAATTCCGGCGTGGCGGCCGTCACGCCGCCTTCGCCCTGAATCGGCTCCACCACCACCGCGCAGGTGTGATCGTCCATCACCGCTTTTACCGCATGCAGATCGTTAAACGGCACGTGGACGATGTCAGCCGGTTTCGGACCAAAACCGTCGGAATACTTCGGCTGACCACCAACGGAGACGGTAAAGAAGGAGCGCCCATGGAAGGCATTGTGGAAAGCGATGATTTTGGTTTTGTACGGGCTGTGGCGCGTGGTGGCATAGTAGCGCGCCAGCTTGAAGGCGGTTTCGTTGGCTTCGGTGCCGGAGTTCATAAACAGCACGCGCTCGGCAAACGTGGCATCAATGATCTTGCGGCCAAGACGCAGCGCCGGTTCGTTGGTGAAGACGTTGCTGGTGTGCCACAGGGTTTCGCCCTGGGTTTTCAGCGCCTCGACCAGCGCAGGATGGCAATGACCCAGCGCCGTTACCGCAATCCCGCCCGCGAAATCCACGTACTCTTTACCCTGTTGATCCCAGACGCGGCTGCCTTTTCCCTTTACCGGGATAAACTCAGCCGGTGCATAAATCGGCAGAATCACTTCATCGAATGTCGCGCGGGTAATTGCTGGTTGTTCAGTTGCCATGTCATGCCCATCCATTTTATGTCACATCAATTGTGAAAATATAATCACAAAATATGCATAAAAAATCACAGCAAGGCAACAGATATTCAGCGATTGAGGAAATTTGCCAGCAGCGCGTGCCCCTGTTCGCTGAGGATGCTTTCCGGATGGAACTGCACGCCTTCGAGATCCCATTCGCGGTGACGAATCCCCATGATCTCCTGCGTATCGCTCCAGGCGGTCACCTCAAAGCAGTCAGGCAGCGTCGGCGGGTCAATCACCAGCGAATGATAGCGCGTCACGGTCAATGGATTATTGAGCCCCGTAAATACCCCGGTACCCGTGTGCGTGACCGGCGAGGTTTTGCCGTGCATCACTTTCGCCGCACGGACGATGGTGGCCCCAAACGCCTGGGCAATCGCCTGATGGCCCAGGCAGACGCCCAGAATGGGCAGCTTACCGGCATACTGCCGGATAACGTCCAGCGAAATGCCCGATTCCGACGGTGTGCAGGGGCCGGGTGAGATGACGATTTTTCGCGGAGCCAGCGTCTCAATATCGGCAAGGCCAATCTCGTCATTGCGGCGGACAACCACCTCTGCACCCAGTTCACAAAAATACTGGTAAAGGTTCCAGGTGAAGGAATCGTAGTTATCAATCAGCAGAATCATGGCGGCTCCCGAAAAAAAATGCCGCCCTATTCTACTCAGATTCCCGCGCTTCGCTCACTACTTTGGCAAAGATAGCGTGTAACGCGCTGAGATCGCCCGTTGCGCCGCTCCGGTTAGCCGCCACCCAATCTTCGGGATCGATATCGCGCCAGTCCAGCGCGTAACCCGCATGGATCGCCAGCTGCTCAAAGAAAACACGCTGAGCAATACCGTTACCGCTGGCAAAAGGGTGCAGCATGTTGATTTCACAATAATAATGGCTAATTCGTTCTATAAACGCCGCTTTCTCCAGACCAACCAGATACTTTTCGCTTTCCAGCGCCGCCACCAGTTCGTTGCCCATCTTTTCGATGTACTCGAAATGGCAGAAAGGAATGTCATCCTTAAAAATATCGTCAGTACGCAATTCGCCAGCGTGCTTCAACACTCTGCGGTAGAGATGGCGGTGAATAAGGCACAGATGGGGCAAACCGGGAGCGGAAGGCCCAAGCTCCAGCGTTTCAATATGAGGATCGGAAGGACCATGACCTTTTTCAAGGAGACAACTGGCCTGAAAATTGACGTTACGCTGCTGCTCCCAGAGACGGGATTTTTGCTTGTCGGTGAGTTTTTTCACTTAACGCCTCCCTGAATATGTCCGTTTGCCACAAGTATAAGCAGCAAAACGCGCTTTCGCAGGGAGGGCTAACAACACGGGCAAGGATCGCCCGTGTCGAAACAGGTTACGGCAGAACTTTCGCGGAGAGGATCACGACAGGTTTTGACGGCACATTCTGGTACGGGCCAACGTCATGGGTAGGAACCTGAGAAATCTTGTCCGCCACGTCCATCCCTTTCACCACTTTACCGAACACCGCATAACCGAAGTCGCGCTGGCCGTGGTCGAGGAAGGCGTTATCCGCCACGTTGATAAAGAACTGGCTGGTCGCGCTGTCTTTATCCGCGGTACGCGCCATAGAGATCGTGCCGCGCTTGTTCAGCAGGCCGTTATCTGCTTCGTTTTTGATTGGCGGGTTCGGCTGTTTCTGCTGCATCTGCTCATTAAAACCACCGCCCTGCACCATAAACCCAGGGATCACGCGGTGGAAGGTGGTGTTGTTATAGAAACCACTGTTCACATAGTCGAGGAAGTTTTTCACAGAAACCGGAGCTTTCTGGCTATTCAGTTCCAGCTCAATATTCCCGGCGGAGGTGGTCAGCAGAACGTGAGGGTCCCCTTTTGCTGCCAGCGCAGCAGGGGAAACGGCAGAAAGAGCAAACACAGCTGCGACAGCCGCCAGTGTTGATTTGAGCATGAGAATTCCTTAACAAAGCGCAGTATATAAAGCGAATGGCTTGATTCTAAAGAGCAGTATGAACGGAGACCAGCCTTTTACCTAATTTTACGAAATTGAAACAGTTGTAACCACGCAAACGATTGGTTCCGTCGGCTTTTTATGTGATCAAGATCACATAAAAAACTGCAATGAAGTTCGAATTTCTCTTAAAAGATATGAATAGATCACTTTAATGTCTAAAATCTGCCCGCTCTCAGCGCCCGATGGGCGCTTTTCTTATTTTGAACAGGCCAGACATGACTAACAGCAATCGCATCAAGCTCACATGGATCAGCTTCTTCTCCTACGCCCTGACCGGCGCGTTGGTGATCGTCACCGGGATGGTGATGGGAAATATCGCAGACTACTTCCATCTGCCCGTCTCCAGCATGAGTAACACCTTCACCTTCCTCAACGCCGGGATCCTGATCTCCATCTTCCTGAATGCGTGGCTGATGGAAATCGTACCACTGAAAACACAGCTGCGTTTTGGTTTTGTGCTGATGGTCGCCGCCGTGGCGGGTCTGATGCTGAGCCACAGCATCGCCCTGTTCTCCGCCGCCATGTTTGTGCTCGGTCTGGTCAGCGGCATTACCATGTCGATAGGGACCTTCCTGATTACCCATATGTATGAAGGCCGTCAGCGTGGCGCGCGCCTGCTATTTACCGACTCCTTCTTCAGTATGGCCGGGATGATTTTCCCGATGGTGGCTGCCGTTCTGCTGGCGCGCAGCATTGAGTGGTACTGGGTGTATGCCTGCATCGGCCTGGTCTACGTGGCGATCTTTATTCTGACTTTCGGCTGCGAGTTCCCGGTGCTGGGCAAAAAAGCGCAGACCACGGCAGAGCCTGTCGCGAAAGAGAAATGGGGTATCGGCGTACTGTTCCTCTCCATCGCCGCCCTGTGCTACATCCTCGGCCAGCTGGGCTTTATCTCCTGGGTACCGGAATACGCCAAAGGCCTGGGCATGAGCCTGAACGACGCGGGTAAGCTGGTGAGCGATTTCTGGATGTCTTACATGTTCGGCATGTGGGCGTTTAGCTTCATCCTGCGCTTCTTCGATCTGCAGCGCATTCTGACCGTACTGGCGGGC
Source organism: Enterobacter sp. K16B (assembly GCF_020216105.1). Taxonomy (NCBI): domain Bacteria; kingdom Pseudomonadati; phylum Pseudomonadota; class Gammaproteobacteria; order Enterobacterales; family Enterobacteriaceae; genus Enterobacter; species Enterobacter sp. K16B. Next base: position 13,556 of record NZ_JAIWJZ010000122.1, on the reverse strand, counting down.
CTGGCAACCGTATTGATGTATCTGTTCATCAACGGCTCACCGGAACATATGCCGTGGTTTATTCTGACCCTGGGCTTCTTCTCCAGCGCGATCTACACCTCGATCATTACCCTGAGCTCCCTGCAGACCAGGGTGGCCTCGCCGAAGCTGGTTAACTTCGTTCTGACCTGCGGCACCATCGGCACCATGCTGACCTTCGTGGTCACCGGCCCAATCGTCGCCCACAGCGGCCCGCTGGCCGCTCTGCACACGGCGAACGGTCTGTACGCCGTGGTGTTTATCATGTGCTTCATCCTGGGCTTTGTGACCCGCCACCGCCAGCATAACGCTGCAGCGGCGACGCACTAATCCCGTCCCCCTCTGCCCTACGCAGAGGGGGTGTTTCTGGCAAAGCTCACCTCTTCTCCCCCGTTATCCATCTGGATCCAGGTCTGCGCCAGCTGTGTGGTGGCAATAATTCGTCCCTGACGAATGGACCAGCGCACCGGCACCTGACAGCGTACCGCTTCAAACCCGCTCTCCGCAGGCAGAATAATCAGGTTCGCCGGGTTACCCGTCTCAATCCCGTAATCGCTCAGGCCAAAGGTTCGGGCACTGTTATGGGTGATCAGGTTCAGGCCGCTGTCGATTTGCGGATAGCCCATCATCTGACAGACGTGCAGCCCCATATGCAGCACCTGCAGCATATTGCCGGTACCAAGCGGGTACCACGGGTCAAAGACATCATCATGGCCAAAGCAGACGTTAATGCCCGCCGCCTGTAGTTCTTTCACCCGGGTGATGCCGCGACGCTTCGGATAATCATCGAAGCGCCCCTGCAGGTGGATATTGACCAGCGGGTTCGCAACGAAGTTAATCCCCGACATTTTCAGCAGTCGGAACAGCCGCGAGGTATAGGCGCCGTTGTAGGAGTGCATGGCGGTGGTGTGGCTGGCCGTTACCCGTGCGCCAATACCGGCTTCATACGCCAGCGTGGCCACCGTCTCGACAAAGCGAGACTGCTCGTCATCAATTTCATCGCAATGAATATCCAGCGGAAGGTCATATTTCTTCGCCAGCTCAAAGGCGATATGCAGCGACTGCACGCCGTACTCGCGGGTGAACTCAAAGTGGGGGATCGCCCCCACCACATCCGCACCCAGCCGTAATGCCTCTTCCAGCAGCGCCGCGCCGTTCGGGTAAGAGAGGATACCTTCCTGCGGGAACGCGACGATTTGCAGGGTCACCCACGGCGCAACCTCCTGCTTCACTTCCAGCATTGCCTTCAGGGCAGTGAGCGTCGGGTCGGAGACATCCACATGAGTGCGGACAAACTGGATCCCGTTGGCGATTTGCCACTTCAGCGTTTTCCACGCCCGCGCTTTCACGTCGTCATGACTGAGTAGCGCCTTGCGCTCCGCCCAGCGCTCAATGCCCTCAAACAGCGTTCCGGACTGGTTCCAGTTCGGCTCGCCCGCCGTCTGGGTGGTATCAAGATGGATATGCGGCTCAATAAACGGGGGAATAGCCAGCCCACCGCGCGCATTTAACACTTCATAGCTTTCGGTATGGGTGTCATCCATGGGGGTGATGTCACCAAATCGCCCGTTCTCAATGGCAAGCTGCCACAGCCCTTCCCGACCCGGTAAACGAACATTCTGAACAAGCCATAACGGTGTAGTAGACATATCTTTCCCCTAAAAACGCAGCTGCTGTACAGGCGTATCGATTTTTGCAAAACCGCCCCTGATTTGTACACAAATTCAACTAACCCGAAAAGCCTGCGATTTCCATAACTTATAAAAATCCTGACAAATCAGTCATATACCACCTAAGGAGTAGGCGAAGACGTATTTGATTTGCATCAATAAGCGCCCCTGCTGAATCGTTAAGGTAGGCGGTAATAGAAAAGAAATCGAGGCAATAATGAGCAAACTCAGACTCGCTATCATCGGTAACGGCATGGTCGGTCACCGCTTTATTGAGGATCTTCTCGATAAAGCCGATGCCGCTCAGTTCGATATTACCGTGTTCTGTGAAGAACCCCGCAAGGCGTACGACCGTGTGCACTTATCTTCCTATTTCTCCCATCATACTGCCGAAGAGCTCTCACTGGTGCGTGAAGGGTTCTACGAGAAGCATGGCGTAAAGGTGCTGGTGGGCGAACGCGCTATCACCATCAACCGTCAGGAGAAAGTGATCCACTCCAGCGCCGGGCGTACGGTTTTTTACGACAAGCTGATCATGGCGACCGGCTCTTATCCGTGGATCCCGCCGATTAAAGGCGCTGAAACGCAGGATTGCTTCGTCTATCGTACCATTGAAGATCTCAACGCCATTGAGTCCTGCGCTCGTCGCAGTAAACGCGGTGCGGTGGTGGGTGGTGGCCTGCTGGGCCTGGAGGCCGCGGGCGCGCTAAAAAACCTCGGCGTTGAAACCCACGTCATCGAATTTGCTCCGATGCTGATGGCCGAACAACTCGACCACATGGGTGGCGACCAGTTACGTCGCAAAATCGAAAGCATGGGCGTGAAGGTTCACACCAGCAAAAACACCAAAGAGATCGTGCAGGAAGGCACCGAAGCGCGCAAAACCATGCGCTTTGCCGACGGCAGCGAGCTGGAAGTTGACTTCATCGTCTTCTCCACCGGGATCCGCCCGCGCGACAAGCTGGCAACCCAGTGCGGTCTGGCCGTCGCCCAGCGCGGCGGGATTATGATTAACGGCACCTGCCAGACCTCCGATCCGGATATCTACGCCATTGGCGAATGCGCCAGCTGGAATAACCGCGTGTATGGTCTGGTGGCGCCGGGTTACAAAATGGCGCAGGTCGCCGTGGACCACATCCTCGGCAACGAAAACGCCTTCGAAGGCGCGGATCTGAGCGCCAAGCTGAAGCTGCTGGGCGTGGACGTTGGCGGTATTGGCGACGCACACGGCCGCACGCCGGGTGCCCGCAGCTACGTTTATCTCGATGAGAGCAAAGAAGTTTATAAGCGCCTGATCGTCAGTCAGGACAACAAAACCCTGCTTGGGGCGGTACTGGTGGGTGACACCAGTGATTACGGCAACCTGCTCCAGCTGGTGCTGAACGCCATCGAACTGCCGGAAAACCCGGACGCGCTGATCCTCCCGGCGCACGCCTCCAGCGGCAAGCCGTCTATCGGCGTGGATAAACTGCCGGACAGCGCGCAGATCTGCTCCTGCTTTGACGTCACCAAAGGCATGCTCATCTCTGCCATTAACAAAGGCTGCCACACCGTTGCGGCGCTGAAAGCGGAAACCAAAGCCGGCACCGGCTGCGGCGGCTGTATTCCGCTGGTCACCCAAGTGCTGAACGCCGAGCTGGCGAAACAGGGCATCGAAGTGAACAACAACCTGTGCGAGCACTTCGCGTATTCTCGCCAGGAGCTCTACCATCTGATCCGCGTGGAAGGCATTAAGTCTTTCGACGAACTGCTGACGAAGCACGGCCAGGGCTACGGCTGTGAGGTATGTAAACCCACCGTCGGCTCCCTGCTGGCCTCCTGCTGGAACGAGTATGTCCTCAAACCCGAGCATACGCCGCTGCAGGATACCAACGACAACTTCCTGGCCAACATCCAGAAAGACGGTACCTACTCCGTGATTCCACGTTCCGCCGGTGGCGAAATTACCCCGGAAGGGCTGGTGGCGGTGGGCCGTATCGCGCGTGAATTTAACCTGTACACCAAAATTCACCGGTTCCCAGCGTATTGGCCTGTTTGGTGCCCAAAAAGACGATCTGCCGGAGATCTGGCGTCAGCTGATTGACGCTGGCTTCGAAACCGGTCACGCGTACGCTAAAGCGCTGCGTATGGCGAAAACCTGCGTGGGCAGCACCTGGTGCCGCTATGGCGTCGGCGACAGCGTCGGTTTCGGCGTGGAGCTGGAGAACCGCTACAAAGGCATCCGTACGCCGCACAAAATGAAGTTCGGCGTCTCCGGATGTACCCGTGAATGTGCGGAAGCCCAGGGTAAAGACGTAGGGATTATCGCCACCGAAAAAGGCTGGAACCTGTATGTCTGCGGCAACGGCGGGATGAAACCACGCCACGCGGACCTGCTGGCCGCGGATCTCGATCACGACACGCTGATTCAGTATCTCGACCGCTTCATGATGTTCTACATCCGTACCGCCGATAAGCTGACCCGTACCGCCTCCTGGCTCGATAACCTGGAAGGCGGCATCGACTACCTGAAATCGGTCATTATCGACGACAAGCTGGGCCTGAACGAGCATCTGGAAGCGGAGATGGCACGCCTGCGTGAGGCGGTGATTTGCGAGTGGACTGAAACCGTCAACACCCCGGCGGCACAGACGCGGTTCAGACATTTTATCAACAGCACTCAGCGCGACCCGAATGTGCAGGTTGTGCCAGAGCGTGAACAGCATCGTCCGGCGACACCGTATGAACGTATTCCGGTCACGCTGGTGGAGGAAAACGCATGAGCCAGTGGATAACCATCTGCGATATTAACGACATTCTCCCCGCAACCGGCGTCTGCGCACTGCTGGGCAACGAGCAGGTTGCGATTTTCCGCCCCCGCCACGATGAACAGCTCTTTGCCATCAGCAACATCGACCCGTTCTTCGAGGCCAGCGTGCTCTCCCGTGGGTTGATTGCGGAGCATCAGGGCGAACTGTGGGTCGCCAGCCCGCTGAAAAAGCAGCGCTTCCGTTTACGTGACGGACTGTGCATGGAAGATGAAAACTACTCGGTGAAGCACTACGACGTTCGCGTGAAGGACGGCAAGGTGCAGCTACAGGGCTAATTCCCTCGCCTTTTCAATATGAAAAGCTTATGACCCCTTATGGGTAACGGCAGGAAAAACCGTATATTTTCGGCGATTCCTGCTGTTATCCTGACGTCAATTCCTGTCCCTCCATGAATGCTGTGAGGTAATGTCGTGGATCACCTGCCGATTTTTTGTCAATTACGCCATCGCGACTGCCTGCTTGTGGGCGGCGGCGACGTGGCTGAGCGCAAAGCGCGCCTGTTGTTAGAGGCGGGCGCCCGACTGACCGTCAACGCCATTGCCTTCGCCCCCCAGTTTAACGTCTGGGCCCAGGAAGGGATGCTGACGCTGGTGCAGGGAGAGTTTGATGAATCCCTGCTGGAGACCTGCTGGCTGACCATTGCCGCGACGGATGACGATGCAGTGAACCAGCGGGTCAGCGATGCCTGTGAGGCGCGCCGTATCTTCTGTAACGTGGTGGATGCGCCGAAAGAAGCCAGCTTTATCATGCCGTCGATTATTGACCGTTCACCGCTGATGATCGCCGTGTCATCCGGGGGCCGCTCGCCCGTTCTGGCGCGCCTGCTGCGGGAAAAACTGGAAGCCCTGTTGCCGCAACATCTCGGTCAGATTGCCCACTATGCAGGGCAATTGCGTTCACGCGTGAAGCAAACCTTCGCGACCGTTGGCGAGCGTCGTCGTTTCTGGGAAAAATTCTTTGTGAATGACCGGCTGGCTCAGTCGCTGGCGAATCAGGACAGTAAAGCGGTTGAAGAGACGACGGCGCAGTTACTCGCTGAGCCGCTGGATCATCGTGGCGAAGTGGTGCTGGTCGGTGCAGGTCCTGGCGATGCGGGCTTGCTGACGCTGAAAGGCCTGCAGCAGATCCAGCAGGCGGATATTGTGGTGTATGACCGTCTGGTCTCGGATGACATCATGAACCTGGTACGCCGCGATGCCGACCGCGTCTTCGTGGGCAAACGGGCGGGCTACCACTGCGTACCGCAGGAGGAGATTAACCAGCTCCTGCTGCGCGAGGCGCAAAAAGGAAAACGCGTGGTGCGCCTGAAAGGGGGCGATCCGTTTATCTTCGGTCGCGGCGGCGAGGAGCTGGAAACCCTGTGCAACGCGGGCATTCCCTTCTCCGTGGTGCCGGGCATTACCGCGGCATCCGGCTGTTCAGCGTACGCGGGTATTCCACTGACCCACCGGGATTACGCCCAGAGCGTGCGTCTGGTGACGGGCCACCTGAAAACGGGCAGCGAACTGGACTGGCACAACCTCGCCGCCGAAAAGCAGACGCTGGTGTTCTACATGGGGTTAAACCAGGCCGCCACCATTCAGGCGAAGCTGCTGGAGCACGGCATGGCGGCAGATATGCCCGTCGCGCTGGTCGAAAACGGTACCGCCATTACGCAGCGCGTGGTGGATGGCGTACTGACACAGTTAGGCGAACTGGCGCAGCAGGTTGAAAGCCCGGCGCTGATTGTGGTTGGCCGTGTGGTTGCGCTGCGCGACAAACTCAACTGGTTCTCAAACCACTAACGCACACTCTTCCTTTCCGGAGTAGTCCTGAAGCGGACTACTCCCCTCTTACCGCTGTCGATAACATACCGCCCCGAAGTGGAACGTTTCCCTTTATTCCCTTGAGTAACATCTGATTTTCGTTTTTAAGACAAGGAATGCGTATGTTTAAACTGGCAAAAGCCGCCGTACTGGTCGGCCTGTTAACCACTCTGACGGCCTGCACTGGTCACGTCCAGAACACCAAAAACAACTGCAGCTATGATTATCTGCTGCACCCGGCGATCTCCATTTCGAAGATCATCGGTGGTTGCGGCCCGGCGGCACAGCAGTAAGCGTTTTTCAGGCGTAAAAAAAAACCGGGAGATCCCGGTTTTTTTGTTGGTGCGGAGCGGTTTTTTGTCGGGTGGCGCTAACGCTTACCCGACCTACACTGTTTCGTAGGCCGGGTAAGGCGAAGCCGCCACCCGGCAAGCAGACTTACGGCTTCGCAACAAACCCAATCGCTTCGTACACCGCTTTCAGGGTTTCGGACGCGCGGGCGCTGGCTTTTTCCGCACCCTCTTTCATCACTTTCTGCAGGAAGGCTTCGTCGTTGCGGTAGCGGTGATAACGCTCCTGCAGCTCGGTCAGCATGCCGGAAACGGCATCTGCCACTTCGCCTTTCAGGTGGCCGTACATCTTGCCTTCGAAGTGCTGTTCCAGCTCAGGGATGCTCTGGCCGGTAACACCGGAGAGAATATCCAGCAGGTTGGAAACGCCCGCTTTATTCTGCACATCGTAGCGCACCACAGGCGGCTCGTCAGAGTCGGTCACTGCGCGCTTGAGTTTTTTCACGACCGATTTCGGATCTTCCAGCAGGCCGATAACGTTGTTGCGGTTATCGTCAGACTTGGACATCTTCTTGGTCGGCTCCAGCAGCGACATGACACGCGCACCCGATTTTGGAATAAACGGCTCTGGCACTTTGAACACCTCGCCATAAAGCGCGTTAAAGCGCTGGGCGATATCGCGGCTCAGCTCCAGGTGCTGCTTCTGGTCTTCACCCACCGGCACCTGGTTTGTCTGGTACAGCAGAATGTCTGCCGCCATCAGCACCGGATAGTCGAACAGACCGGCGTTGATGTTTTCCGAATAGCGCGCGGATTTATCCTTGAACTGGGTCATGCGGCTCAGTTCACCGAAATAGGTGTAGCAGTTCAGCGCCCAGCCCAGCTGCGCGTGCTCTGGCACATGGGACTGAACGAAAATGGTGCTCTTCTCAGGGTCGATCCCGCAGGCCAGATACAGGGCGAGGGTGTCCAGCGTGGCTTTACGCAGCTTCTCAGGATCCTGACGGGCGGTAATCGCATGCAGATCCACGATGCAGTAAATGCAATGGTAATCATCCTGCATGCTGACCCACTGACGTAACGCACCCATGTAGTTACCAATGGTCAATTCACCTGAAGGCTGTGCGCCACTAAAAACGATGGGCTTAGTCATTATTCAATTCCTGATGTTCACTGTGCGAAAGCCCGAGAGCGGGCAACAAATCTTTGAAGTGGTCGAACACAACATCCGGCTCACTTAGCGTGATGGCCTCACCGTAGTTGTAGCCATAGGTTAATCCGACGGAAGGACATCCAGCCGCTCGGGCAGCCAGAATATCATTGCGTGAATCACCGACAAAGAGCAGCTCCGCAGGTGTTAAGGATAATTTTCCTGCCACCAGCAGCAGCGGTTCCGGATGCGGTTTTTTGTTTTGCACATCATCACCGCCCACGATCACGGAGAAGTACTTCGCGATATCCAGCGCTTCCAGCAGCGGTGCCACAAACGGCGTCGGTTTGTTGGTGACCAGCCCCATCGGAATGCCCTTCGCGTGCAACACGCTCAGCGTTTCCAGAACGTCCGGGAAGAGGAAACTGCCCTCTTCGACGGTCTCTTCATAGAAACGATCGAACAGTTTGCGCAGAATACGCAGTTGCTCTTCCTGTGGAATGTCCGCATGGTCAACGCTCGGTTTACCCTGTGCAGAACGCTGGGATGCGCGCTCCTGACGCGCCCAGGTCAGCGCGCGCTCCATCAGGACATCAGCGCCGTTGCCAATCCACGTGACGACACGATCTTCACCCGCCACGGGCAGCTCAAGGGCATACAGCGCCTGGTCTACGGCACTCGTTAAGCCTGGCGCGCTGTCGACCAGCGTGCCGTCGAGGTCGAATGCCACACCCCGAATTGCCTGCAATTTATCCATGACTTACCTTCGCCAGCTCACGGCGCATTTCATCAATGACTTTTTTGTAATCCGGTTGGTCGAAAATCGCCGAACCTGCAACGAACATATCCGCGCCCGCTGCCGCGATTTCACCAATGTTATTGACTTTCACCCCGCCGTCCACTTCCAGACGAATATCGTAACCTGACTCATCAATACGACGGCGTACTTCACGCAGCTTATCCAGCGTGTGAGGAATAAACGACTGACCACCAAAGCCCGGGTTAACGGACATCAGCAGGATCACGTCCAGCTTATCCATCACATAGTCGAGATAGCTCAGCGGCGTTGCCGGGTTAAAAACCAGACCTGCTTTACAGCCGTTCTCTTTGATGAGCTGCAGGGTGCGATCCACATGTTCTGAGGCTTCCGGATGGAAGGTGATGATGCTGGCGCCCGCCGCGGCGAAATCCGGCACGATACGGTCGACCGGTTTCACCATCAGATGCACGTCAATCGGGGCGGTAATGCCGTAGTTACGCAGCGCCTTAAGCACCATTGGGCCAATGGTCAGATTGGGAACGTAGTGGTTATCCATCACGTCGAAATGGACAACATCTGCGCCAGCCGCGAGAGCTTTAGCGGTGTCTTCACCCAGGCGGGCAAAATCGGCCGACAGAATTGAGGGAGCAATCAAAAACTGTTTCATCCGCATCTCCTTGAAATGTGTTTACCGGCGGGCAAAACGGCTCAGGGGCGATAAAGAGCCAGGAGTTCGTCCACCTTTTTACGTGTGCCGCCGTTGCTGCTAATGCTACGCCGCACTTTAACCTGAAAATGCGTCGCGGCTTTGTACCATTCGCGCGTATCAGGGGTATCGTGATTCGAAATTAACACCGGAATTCTTTTGCTGACCAGCTTTTCCGCCATCTCCGCCAGGCGGGCCTGTTCGGCCGGGCTGAAGCTGTTGGTATGATAGGCGGTGAAATTCGCTGTCGCAGACAGCGGCGCGTACGGAGGGTCACAGTAAACCACCGAGTTTACGCCTGCCAGCTCCATACACTCTTCATACGAGAGGCAGTGGAATTCCGCATGCTGTGCTTTTTCGGCGAAGTGATACAGCTCGTCCTGCGGGAAATAGGGGCGCTTATAACGGCCAAACGGCACGTTAAATTCCCCACGAAGATTATACCGGCACAGACCGTTATAACCATGTCGGTTGAGATAGAGGAACAGCAGCGCCCGGCGGAACGGATCCTGACTCTGGTTAAACTCCGCACGGAACTGGTAGTAAACGTCCGGGTTATTGTTCTCCGGCGTAAACAGTTTGCGCGCCTCTGCGACATACTCTTCGGTACGCAGCTTAACGATGTTATAGAGGCTGATAAGGTCGCTGTTGATATCCGCCAGGATATAACGCGAAAAATCGGTGTTCAGGAACACCGATCCCGCGCCAACGAAAGGCTCGATAAGACACTCGCCCTCAGGCAGGTGCTTTTTAATATCATCGAGCAGGGGGTATTTTCCCCCTGCCCATTTCAGAAAAGCGCGATTTTTTTTCATGCTGACTAACTGATTACACCTTCTCCAGCTGTGGAGAAAGCTCCGACAGCATCCTGCGCTTTAAACATTACTTCAGATCGGCCTGAACCTGATGAATCGGCTTCGCCCATGGGTTTTTTGCCTGAACATCAGCAGGCAGGGCCGCTACGGCACGTTTTGCTTCATCTTTGGATGAATACACACCGCTGACCAGCACATACCACGGTTGACCGTTACGGGTCGTCTGATAAACCACATAGTTTTTCAGATTGGATTTCTTCGCCCAACTGTTGAGGTTGTCATAGTTAGACGAACTGCTCAGCTGCAGCGTGTAATTGCTGGATGGCGCAGACTTCAGCGAACCGACGTTGCCTGCCGTTTTACCTGCCGCGCTGCTGGATGCTGTTGCCGTCGCGGCTGGAGCCGTGGTGGCAGCCGGTGCCGTGGTGGTCGCCGTTGCTTTCGGCGCGGTCTGCGTGACAGGCGCTTTTGCAGGCTCGCTCACCGCAGCCGTTTCAGTGTGTTTCGGCTGTGCCGGTACGGTTTTCACTTCAGGCGCTTTTACCACAGCCTGAGGTTTGGTTTCACGCTTAGGCTCAATTACCGCCTGCTTACGTTCAGGACGCGTGGTGGTTTGCGTCTGACGCGGTTTGGTTTCCGTCGCCGCCGTTTGTGGCTGAGCGTTAGCACCGCGAATCGGGGCAACCGTTGCAGGTTCAGTTGGCAGCGTAGAGTTAACCACGACGTTATCAACCTGCTGCTGATTCTGCGGCTGCGTCAGGGCATTGTTCAGGTCACCCTGAACTTCTACGCGCTGCTGGCCTTCAGGCGTAACAGGTGCCTGACCCTGAGCGGGGGTTGAAGATACGGGTGGCAGAGAAACATCCTGCGGCGCAGCGGTATTGCCTGCCGTCTGCTCTGCGGAGGTGGTTCCCGGTGCAGGCTGTGCGCCATTAGCCTGATCGCTTGCATCGTTACCGGAAAGGTTGATGCTCTTCTCAGCGGAAGCGGTTTGCTCGGTTGAGTTCGATGACGGTGCTTTTAGCGCGGAGCCAATGCCAACAATCAGCAGCACCAGCACCAGAACGCCAAGGCCCATCATGATGTACTGACGGGAGGCTGGTTTTGGCGCAGCGGCTTTTTTACGTTTACGCGGGCGACGCTCTACAGGCTCTTCGTCCATTGAATCTTCTTCGGACTCATAATCCTCTTCTTCTCGCTCATCACGCGCGTTGCGGCTGCGCGAAGGGCGACGATCGTCTGCATCCAGATCAACATCGTCAAAGTTGATCTGCGGCTCGTTATCACGTTCTGAAGATTGACGAGAACGACCAGTACGACGATCGCTGGGATCGGGTTTCAGCTCGTCTTCTGGTTTGAATTCATCCATTTAACACCCCACTCAAAGGCTTATGCCAACGACTTTGCATTTCACCTGAAGCTAAACGACCACCTGCATCAGTGGCCTGACCTTTCTAGTTGTTACGCCTGCTGACAATCAGCGATAGCGCCAAGAACGACATCGTGCGGCACTCCGCCGCGTACTTCACTCTTCCCTATTGCAAGCGGGAGTACAAGACGCATCTCGCCTGCCAATACTTTTTTATCGCGCATCATGTGGGGTAAATACGCGTGTGCCGACATCTCCTGCGGCCCGGTTACCGGCAAACCAGCACGCTCAAGCAGCGCAACAATACGTGCCGTCTCTTGCGGTTTGAACTGGCCAAGACGTTCAGAGGTGCGGGCGGCCATCACCATGCCAGCCGCGACGGCTTCACCGTGCAGCCAGTTGCCGTAACCCATTTCGGCTTCAATCGCGTGACCAAACGTATGCCCAAGATTCAGTAAAGCACGTAAGCCCGTTTCACGCTCGTCCGCAGCGACAACTTCTGCTTTCAGCTCACAACAACGACGAATGCAGTATGCAAGCGCAGCCTCATCCAGGCGCAGCAGCGCATCCATATTCTCTTCAAGCCAGTTAAAGAACTCGCCATCCAGAATAATGCCGTATTTGATCACTTCCGCCAGACCAGAAGCCAGCTCGCGCGCCGGCAGGGTTTTCAGACAGTCGAGATCCACCACCACCGAGGCAGGCTGGTAGAACGCGCCAATCATGTTTTTGCCGAGCGGATGGTTAACGGCCGTTTTGCCACCAACAGAGGAGTCGACCTGAGACAGCAACGTGGTCGGGATTTGAATGAAGCGAACACCACGCTGATAGCTTGCGGCCGCAAAGCCGGTCAGATCGCCCACAACACCGCCGCCCAGGGCAAGCAGTGTTGTATCGCGACCGTGCGGTTTTTGCAGCAATGCGGTAAAGACGGTATCCAGTACCGTCAGGCTTTTATACTGCTCGCCATCGGGGAGAATCACACTGTCGACTTTAACGCCCGCCTGCTCAAGCAGGTGGCGTACACGGTCGAGATAAAGCGGAGCCAGCGTCTCATTGGTGACCAGCATCGCCTGATCACCCGCTTTCAGTGGTAAAAAGGAAGCTGGGTCGTTAAACAAACCAGCCGCGATGGTGATAGGGTAACTACGTTCCCCGAGAGTAACTGTAATCCTCTCCATGACGCGACATCCACCTTTAATGCTTTTACCCGCAGGCGAGTGTATATAAAGCCAGAATCAGTTGCTTTCCAGCATATGAATAATCTGGTTTGCAACCACTTTAGCGCTCTGATCGTCAGTACGAATGGTCACATCGGCAATCTCTTCATACAGCGGATTGCGTTCATCGGCCAACGCTTCCAGAACTTCGCGTGGTGGCGTTTCAACCTGCAGCAGCGGGCGCTTTTTATCGCGCTGCGTACGTGCCAGCTGTTTCTCAATGGTCGTCTCAAGATAGACCACTACGCCACGGGCGGAGAGACGGTTGCGGGTTTCGCGAGATTTCACAGAGCCGCCGCCTGTTGCCAGTACGATGCCCTGTTTTTCCGTGAGTTCGTTGATCACTTTTTCTTCTCGGTCACGGAAACCTTCTTCGCCTTCTACGTCGAAAACCCAGCCCACATCAGCTCCGGTTCGTTTCTCAATCTCTTGATCAGAATCGTAAAATTCCATATTGAGTTGTTGAGCTAACTGACGCCCAATAGTGCTTTTGCCGGCACCCATAGGCCCAACCAGAAAGATATTGCGTTTCTCTGCCATTTTATCGGTACTACTAAGACTATTCGTTAATGGTAATCCCCGCTTCGCAGACACCCGGCGTAGCAGGACATGAACTGAAACCTCATATGCAATAGAGCGAGAGTCAGACTAAAAATTATCTCAATACTCCGGCTTGTTTGGCAACTGATTAAATCACCGCGCCGGGCGCATAAGGTAATAAGACGTAAGTCCAACTCAAATCGGTACTCCTTGTATGCTAATTCATGCCCCACGTCAAACATCTGCAACAAACTGAATGCAAAATCATTGCGGGGATCGTTACCCGTCAGTGAATACCGACCAGACGTGGTGTAATAAACACCACTAATTCACGTCGTTCCTGGTCTTTCCCGTCATGGCGAAAAAGCGCCCCCAGCCAGGGAATGCTCCCCAGCCCCGGCAC